>CAYRSH010000005.1:0-32226 GCA_964426895.1 uncultured bacterium | reverse complement strand
TGGATAACACAACACCCGTAAAAAACGGAATCCTCGGCGTATGGAACACCTACGGCTTGGAGCCTGGAAGTTATATAATAAAACTCATAACAAGGGCTTCCACAGGTGATAGCTTGGATATTTATAGGGTTGTGAATTTAAACCCATTAACCGTTTATGAGATAGGGGACAATATAAATCTAAGGGGTGAAATTTATGACGCTACGGGTAGAAAGGTTTCAGAAATTTATTCCCCAGTATAATACCCGCTTATGGAACTTGCAACGAAGGAATATTTGGGTGCAAAATACATTTCGGGTCCGCTTATAATAGTTGAAAAGGCAAAGGAACTCCCTTATGCGAGCCTTGTTGAAATAGAATTGCCCGACGGTTCTAAAAGGAGCGGGCAAGTTTTGGAGGTTTCCGAAGATTTGGCGGTTATACAGGTTCTTGAAGGTACCCTGGGTTTGGATAAAACGAATATAAAGATCAGGTTGGTTGATAATGTCGTAAGGATAGGGGTTTCAAAGGACCTCATAGGTAGAATATTTAACGGTAGGGGTGAGCCGATAGACGGTTTGCCCCCAATAGTTCCGGAAAAGAGATTACCAATAGTTGGGGCGGCTATAAACCCCGTTTCAAGGGATAAACCCTCCGACTTCATACAAACGGGTATTTCATCAATTGATGGTTTTAACACCCTTGTAAGGGGGCAAAAATTACCAATATTTTCCGGTGCAGGATTGCCGGCAAATGAAATAGCGGCGTTTATAATGAAAAACGCCCAGGTAAGGGGTGAAGGGGAGCAGTTTCTAATAGTTTTTGCCGCAATGGGTATAACACAGAGGGAATACGCATACTTCCAGCAACAGTTTGAGGAGATGGGTGCATCAAACCGCTTGATTGCGTTTATAAACCTCGCCGATGATCCGACAATAGAGAGGATTTTAACACCGAGGTTTGCATTAACCGTCGCCGAATACTTCGCATTTGAATTGGATTACCATGTTTTGGTTATACTAACCGATATGACAAACTATGCCGAGGCTTTGAGGGAGATAGGTGCGGCAAGGGAGGAGGTTCCGGGTAGAAGGGGTTATCCGGGATACATGTACACAGACTTGGCAACCATATACGAAAGGGCTGGAAGGATAAAGGGCAGAAAGGGTTCCGTTACGCAGATACCTATACTCACGATGCCGGATGACGATATAACACACCCAATACCCGACCTTACCGGTTATATAACGGAAGGACAAATAGTTCTGTCAAGGGAATTACACGCCGCGGGTGTATTCCCACCAATAGACCCGTTGCCGAGCCTATCGAGGCTTATGAACTTGGGTATAGGGCCGGGTAAGACGAGGGAAGACCACAGGAACTGGGCGGATCAGTTGTTTGCGGCCTACGCGAGGGGTAAGGAAATCAGGAGGTTGGTATCAATAGTGGGGGAGGATGCGGTTAGTGAGATAGATAGGATTTATCTGAGGTTTGCCGAGAGGTTTGAAAAGGAAATGCTTAACCAGGGCGATAAGGCAAGGAGCATCGAGGAAACATTGGAAATAGGGTGGAAACTCTTGGCCATGTTCCCCACAAGCGAATTGACAAGGATAAAGAAGGAGTTTATTGAAAAATACCTACCGAAATCGTAGTTTTAAAAAATCTGAGGAAATTCTACGGTAAAAACTTAGCGTTATATGTTGAGAGTTTGGTTTTTGATAAAGGGATTTATATCATAAGGGGGCCCAACGGGTCTGGTAAATCCACCCTTTTGGGTATAATAGCGGGTATAATAAGACCTTCACAGGGCGAGGTTAGGGTTTTGGGTAAGGACCCTTTTAAGGATGATGGGGTTAAAAAACTCATAGGGTTTGTGGGTCATAAAACATTTCTTTTGGAAGACTTAACTGGATATGAGAATTGGGGATTTTTTGGGGAGTTTGATAAAGATTTGGCGGATTTGATGGGTATAAATAAGGTGTTAAACAGACCCGTTAGAACCTATTCAAGGGGTGAGAGGGTTAAACTATCGGTTTGTATAGAACTTTCAAGAAAACCCAAGGTTTTACTGTTGGATGAACCCTTTTCCCCGCTTGATGATGCCTCAAAAGGGTCCTTAACCGCAATTCTAAGTGGATTTAATGGCACGGTTATAATAACCGCGCATGGAACGATACCCTTAAAGGCAAAAATGGAATATAAACTTGAAAAACATGAGAACCTTGGCAATTGAAACATCTTGCGATGAAACATCCGCATCCGTAGTGGAATATAAAGATGAAAAGTTTAAAGTTTTATCCTTAGTTGTAAGGTCGCAGGTGGAACACGAAAGGTTTGGGGGTGTTGTTCCGGAAATAGCCGCAAGGGCACATATTGAGTATATCTACCATGTTGTTAAAAAATCCCTTATAGATTCCGGTTTGTCGCTAAAAGATATAGATGTATTTTCCGCAACGAAGGGGCCGGGTTTGGCGGCATCCTTAATAGTGGGCTTGGAATTTTCAAAAACATTGGCCTTGGTTGAAAAAAAGCCCTTTATCGGCGTAAATCACATGATAGGTCATATTTATTCCGCTTACCTATCATCGGATATAAAACCACCCTTTATGTGCTTAATAGTTTCGGGAGGGCATACGGATTTGGTGATAGTAAAGGGTTGGTACGAATTTGAGCATATAGGTTGGACATTGGATGATGCTGCTGGTGAGGCCTTTGATAAAGGGGCGAGAATGTTGGGCCTTGGATATCCTGGAGGGGCAAAGATTGATAGATTGGCAAGGGAGGGGGATAAAGATTTTTACAAATTCCCAAAGGTCAAAATCAAACAAAGGGGATACTTTTTCAGTTTTAGCGGATTAAAAACGGCATTATTGAACCTAATAAATGAAAAAGGGGAAAAATGGGTTAAAAATAATTTACCACACATATCGGCCTCTTATCAAGAAGCGATAATAAATGTTATTGTCCCCACGACCTTAAAGGCGTTAAAGGATTTTAACATAAACAAGTTGGCCGTTGTGGGTGGGGTTGCTTTAAACAGCAGGCTGAGAGAGGTTTTACGGGAAGAACTTGGAGATAATGTTATATTCTCCTTACCACAATATTGTACGGATAACGCCGCCATAATAGGCGCGGCGGGTATAATGAAGTTTTTAATTTTTGGTGAAGATTCACAGGATTTAAGTGTATATCCATCCTTAGGAGTGATTGAAAAATAAAAAAACCCCGCCCCCAGAGGGAGCGGGGAGGGAGGTTGGTTTTTTATTATCTTATTACGACCTTATAAACGCGGCCGTTTACCCTAACGAAGTATGCACCCTTGCGGAGTCTCACAAACTGGGAACCTTCAACTTTCCTTACGAGAGAACCCTTCACATCGTATATGGCAGCAGAACCACTGACGAATATACCATTCCTGAATACGGCGAGTTTGGTAACCTCTTTTGTCCTCTCATCAACACCGACTATTATGGTATCGCCCGGATAGTTGGAGGTGTAGGATATTGTATCCGTTACCACATGTAAGTATGACCCGGTTGTACCGTTTGCTATAACATTACAGTATATATCCGTTGTGTTATCAGCTGGGGTTAGATACACGCCGGTTATTAATCCACCGGAGAAGGTGTAGTCTGCATCCGCATCCCTTGCGGGGAAGAAGAAGTCTGCCAAATTAGCGGGGTTTGTGTTTATATTTATACCCCATGTGGCACCACCGTCGGATGTTGCCGCGTAGAAAATGGACTTTCTAAAAGGCTCCGCGCCGGTGGCACAACCGTAGTTTAAGGTATCAAGGTATTGTATCCAGAACACGGCTATTTTGTTCGGATCTGTGTCATCAACGGCAAGCCTTGGCCAATATACGGGTCTGCGGGTTTCAACATTTACACTATCCCTCCACGGGGCAAATACCACCAAACTGGAATCATCCCACCTGTGCATAACTATAATATGACCAGGACCATCGTTTGGATCAACGAGGGTATCCTTCATGGCATAAACAGACCAACCCCTTCCATACCTGTCTATGGTGAAACTATAAGCGGCATAACCCAATCTGACGAATGTGTTTGATCCGATTGTGACACCCCAGCAGCAGAAGAGATGGCTTTCAACTACACTTGCTCCACCCTGTGAAGGGGGCACGGGGTCGGTTGCCAAACCGGTACCATCGTAGAAAATCCTTACAATACCGTCACCCTCGCCGAGACCCTCGTTAGTTCCCATAACATATAATGTATCGCCCTTTAAGGAAACATCATAAAGGGATACATCCTCGGCATCACCGGGGTCTCTCAGCTTAACCTCACTGCCGGGGATTATGCTACCCGTTGCAACATCAAAGAGGAACCCGACTATCCCGCCACCCGTAGTAAATCCTACAACCGCAAATGTATCGGGGGCAACCTTCCATGCGAAGTTGTGATATACGGAATCGCCACTCGCCGTAAGGTCCGAGCACACCCCATAAGGTGTCGCATCAACGACGGCTATACAGGATTTACCCCAAGCGGGACCGGGTAAAAGTTCCGGCCATGCGACAACCGGCAAACCGGAAGTTGTAAACCCGGCAAAGTTGGGATACCTACCACCCGCATCGGCCAAACCGGCATCGTAGTTTATATTACCTCGGACATTCCAAGTTATCCCTCCGTTAATGGACCAGGCGGCACCTATACGACCACTCCCCGGACTGGCTTCTACCCTCCTGAAAGCCACACCTATTGTATCGCCGTTCCTGTATAGGGATCTATGCGAGTTTCCCCATAGGGTAAGCTGGTTCGGAGCGGTATCCAGATATATCTCGGTAAAGAGGAAGGGGATTACACCGTTCCCGCGGGAGAACCTGTATGTACCCACATCTATCCTTTTGTTTATTTGGGATATTGCCTCTTTGGGCGATACCCTACCCGCTATTGCGTAGTTTTGCACCCTTACGACGGGTGCTGCTGCTAAAATAAGCCCTAACATGCTCATACCTCCTTTTTATTTTCAATAAAAGACCTCATGTATTTTCCTTTCTATTTCCTTTACATAATAGTAATTCCTCATATAAGCGGCAACCGTATCAACCTCCGTTTTGGTCCTAACCTGATATGACCAAAGGCTTGGGAAGTTTATACTTCCGAATGTCCTTATGATTGATATGACCTGGGCAAACATTTCCTGCTTAAAGTTTGCCTGCGCGTGAACGGCCGCCAAACCTTTCCTTTCATTGCCATCGCTTAAACCGGACAGCCCTTGGAGCCTTTGGGGGAATGGCGGTATAACATCCCTCGTCCAAAAGGCTATCAGGGAAAGGGCCGAAGCCTTTTTCATATCAACACCCTCTATGTAATAGGTATATGCATCCGCGGCAATGGCCAACCAAATTATTGGATCGGGGAATCCACCCTTTGGTATCCTATAAACCCTCGCCTTAATTCTTATTGAATCCCCAGTAGTATCCCCCAACCAGCTGTAAAGGTATATGGTATCCCTGTTATAAAGGGAGCCTGTGTTTCTACCCGTTAGGAAGAGCACGGGACCTATGGTATCCACCAGTTGCAAACGACCCCCTGAAATCCTTATAAATGTATCAACATAAGTGAGACCATCGGTATAACCGTATATATCATCACCCAAAATATACCTCGTGTATGTTCCGGGTGGGGATATGGCTATTTCGCTTATATCCGTGATAAGGTATATATAATCCGTGGTGTCCGATGGAAATATGTTGTTTTCCCTTAAAATCCTTCCAAGTCTCCACTGCCCAAATCCGGTTATACCGGGAGGATTTGTGGTTGTTACTAGGCGTTTTCCGACAAACTGGGCACCCGCTTTTGCGGTATATGTATTTCCTATGGTATCTTCATAAGCCGTATCAACATAAAGGTGCATATCCCAAATAAACGATGGTAAATATGTGGAGTAAATGAGTGAGAACTCGTTATGGGCCAGCGAGTAATAACCCAAACCCGCATAAGATAAACCGAGACCCAAATGCGCCTCCATATCAGAAGGGTCTATTTCGTTTATTATGCTGTCAAAAATCGCAGCCGCGGAATCGTACTTGCCGTCTTTATAGTATGACCAACCGCGTCCGAGCATATCGTTTTTGTCGAGGGCTTTTGGAGCGGTTTCCTTAACCTTACATGACAGTATCAGGGCTAATATTGGTATTGTTAGAATTATGATCCTTTTCATCTCATACCTCCGTTTATAACCTTCACAACTACCTTGTTGCTACCCGCGGAAACCTTAACCATATAAACACCTTTCGGTAAATCTCTCAAATTAAACTCATATCCACCTGCGGGTAAGTCTTTAAGCCTTATCTCCTTAACTTTCCTTCCAGACAACCCGTATATTATAATGTTGAGATTTGATTTGTAAGGTATTACAACCCTAACCCTTCCCATTTCGGCAAAGGCTTTAAATGTTGTAGGTGTAGTATATGGTTTGTCTTTACCCGCATAAACCCTATAAGCGTTGGATACATAAGCGACGACTTCACCCCTATCAACATCGTAGAATGTTTCCACCTCTTTCCAATCAATTCCGTCATATACAAACACCTTATCGCCCATTTGTGCCTTTACCCTTACTTCCGCATCAACGGGTTCGGAGAATGTAAATTCACCTTCACGGTTATAGAAGACGAGTAGATCTTTCTCTGAAGATAGGGATCTCATAAATAACAACTCGGGATAAGCCTCAACGAGTTCGTTTCCAAGTCTAACGCTTTGGATTGTACCGCTATCGGAAACACCGGGAGCGGTTGTATAATCAAATCCTGCAAAACTCTGCAAGCGGTATATCTTATAGTGTATAGGCCCGTAATACGGGTTGTCGGCAATATCTTTAAACCACAGATATGCACTCGCCCCGTATATACGATGTGCAACCCTTTGAAGGGTCAGTATAGTATAACCGAATCTTGAAGTGTCTTCGGGGTATAATATAACCTTCAAACCATCCGCACTACCGCTATAACTCGCGTCAAAGTATGCGAATGTATCCGTTATGGCATATATATCCACATATCTCTTAAATGCGTAATTGGGTTCTACGAAGAAGTTCAGTAAGAGTACACCTCTAACCACCGCATTCGTGGTATCCCTATTCCCTATAACATATACACCCGGATTCCCATAGTTTATGATCAGGGCAAATGTTGGCAAAGTTGCCGTATAACCCCTATTCCTCTTATCAAGGTTCAATGTGGTAAATGTATTTGAAACCGTATCTATTAAATAAACCTTATAACCGCTCAATGTATCGTTTATAAAGTTGTTGTCATCTCCATCAAATGTTAGCCATACGGAACCCGGTCCAAACGAGAATGCCGTGGCGGAATAAAAGAACAGCTGGTTTGCCTTCAAACTTGCAGATGGGGGGTCGGAGGATAAAACGGTATTTCTGAGTAATGGGTTTGAAAATGTTGGAAATCCGCTAATCCTTGAAATATAAGGCCTGCCCGCCGCAAAAACCTTTAAAGAAAATTCCTCATAGACCTCTTGGAAAGTCTTACCCCTTGACATTATTAAGTTCAAAACGGAATTGGGTATTATGGGTAAGTACATGAACATAACATCCCTTTCCCTTATGGCGTTTTTAACATCGTTTTCACTTGTAAGTTCTTCCAAGTAAAGCATCCAAATGGTATTTCTCGCTATGTCACTCCATCTCGTCATCTTACCATCATAAAGGGTTGCAGTTGAGAAAAGATATGTGGCCTCGGTTCCTGTACCAAATGAATAAAGTACATCGTTAAAAATACCCTTGGCATAGGAATAAAGGGTATCCGGGTCAAAGGAGTTAACCATAGCCTTATGGGCGATCCATGCGGCTTTAAACGACAAGTTCATGTTTATAAGGTACATTGGATACCTTGATGTATCAGCTTCGGTCTGATCGGCGCTATAAGCAACATACTTGGCATAATAGAATGCCAGAACCTTCCTTAAATAATCTATCCTATTGGGATTTGAAGTCGGGAATTTATTGTAATAGAGATTCCAAGCCGTATTAACATATATTATTTCCGCATTGTTCTCATCAAATGGGTCGTAGAAAAACAGAGGTGGCCATAACCTTCCATCCGGGAAATTACTGGCATCGGCGGGGCTAACCGTATGGTACGGGCCTATAAGTATTATGACTCTACCGTTTCCATCTTTATCAACCAAATCGGATGGGCTAACCCCCATAAAGTTGTCTATCGCGCTTTTAATTCCAGTCCATGCGTTTTTAATATCGGCCACTATACTGTCGGCTTTTGAAATGGAAAGGGTATCGGGTGCGGCATCTCTCGGTTTCTTTGCGTACGGCCTATATGTTCTACCTCCAACATATAAATCGTATATGGCAAAATACTTTGAGGTATCCAATGTAAGGTTCGAATTATCGTTGAAAACTATTCTTGCAAAAACCGTATCGTTATCCGATAAACCACAGGAACTACCGATGGGCACGGGGAATCTCCCTTGGGTTCTCGTTGATGAGGTGGTGGTTATAACCCCCGATAACTCCCAGCAAGTGGTATCGGAAACCTTTGCAAACATAACCTTTATGGTATCGTTGGGGTTTAAATATGTAAGTTTATATGTGAATACAACGGTATCCACCGTATTTGTAATGTATAGGTTTATTGGAGGGGTTTGCAAATAGGTAATGCCGGTAAAGTTGTCGGAAGTATATTTTATAGCGGGATAGTATATACTTGAACCCTCTATCTCTAATCTCTTAGACCATTGCGGGCCCACCTCCCAAGCGGCGGGTGGGAAGTCCCTGAAATTTGGAACTTCTATTATCCTGTAAGGGTACAAGTTGTATCTGAAAACCGCTATATACGCCCCATATGCCGTATCGGCTATATAAGCCTTTGTTGGGAATCTATCCCAGGCGAAGGAGGAGCGCAACTGGGGTAGATATACCTCTATGGTATCACCTATGTTCAGCGCCCATAGGGGCATAACTCCAAATAACGAAATAAACAGCCACCTTTTCATTTTCAACCCCCTTTAAAATGTATAAACAAAACCAAACCTGCTAATGTCGGGCATGCGGTAATTGACCGTGTAGGAGTAATCAAAGGATATTCCGAACAGGTTTAACCCAAAACCCGCGGCGAAGAGTTCGTCATGTGTTGGGGAAACCCACCAACCATCCCTAAACTTTTTGCCAAAACTGAAATAAATCAGATCACCCGCATAGGAATACTTTAAGCCCACATTAAAAGATTCGGAGTTGTCGCTGGGGTGATTTATCTCAAATATACCCATCAAGGAATGATAAGCGCTCCTGAAAATGTCCAAGGATATACCCGCTTTAAATGTTAGGGGTAATTTGTAGGATGAGTATTTGGATGTGTCCTCCGTTAATTCACCCCCGCTATAAACATACCTTATGTAAGTTCCCCTGAGGGACGGATCAAACCCAAAGTTTAATACGCTCATGCCTATGTTTATTCCCCTAAAACCAGTTTCGTATAGGGTTCCAACATCAACTGCCAAAGCCCAAACATTCGTAAAACTCCCAAACCCTTCCCACATAAATTTGGGTGCTATGGCAACCGAGAACCTATCGGTTAGCCTTCCACCCGCAACCGTTCCGAGGATCATTCCGGTGTAATTAAATGTTCCCAATTCTTTATAACCCTTAGGATCGTTTTCATCTATGACCGTGTGCTTGAATCCCCCGGAATATACGCCGTGTATGTAAAAGCCTAAGGTATATCTTCGCATAGGATGGATGTATGCCACATCCGATATGTAGGTTTGAACCCAATAAGGTGCAAATCCAACTCCAACAGCCCTATTTGTCGCGAATATAACGGATGCTGGGTTGTTTAACATTAACAGCGGATCCGAACCCAAAAGGGTAACGGCGGCCTCACCCAGAGCCGCCACCTTTGGGGATGTATTTATGGTTAAAATCTTAGATCCCACTATCCCCACTTTTGCAAAGGGGCTTCCCGATGTATCCGCTTGGGCTAATAACATCCAGATCATTTTCCACCTCCTATCTCAAAATTACAAACTTACCCACATAATCCTCGCCCTTCTCATCAACAACTCGGAAGTAGTATATGCCGGGTGCCACCAACCTTCCCTGTGGCGTTAGCAGGTTCCAAGATACGGAACCGGAAGCCGGGGACTTGTTTTCCAAGGTTTTAATATGGTCACCCGTAGCGGAATATATGTCTATTTTAGCACCCGCGGGTACATTGAAGAAACGGATTTCTGGGGTTTGCTTTGTAGCAGACCATTTCGCCCAACCTATTAAGGGGTTAGGTGCCACAACTATTTTATCCTTCCAATTTATCCCACCCGGAGAACCACCGACATATATGGGTCTCGGCGCTCCGGAGGCGTATTTCAGATAATTACTCTTTGAACTTTCAAGGCTGGCATTTATAGATGGCTCCCAGTCAAAGGCCGTAACGGCATAGAACAACGGGAATCCCTTAGGGGCACTCTTATCAACATACCTATTCTCACTACCGGCAAAATTAACTTCCTCTATAGGTACATCGGGGTATATCGCCCTCCAATAGTTTATAACGCTATCCTTATAGGGCTTGGTCGCATCAACGAGTATTTTTATGGGGGGATCGTTGAAGGTTGGACCATACAACGCCCTATAAACCGCATATCCGGCAAAGTCTATGACATTCTTTATTGGATCCGGTGTATATTCCGGTGCTTTATCCCATATCAATATAACGGAATCACCAGAAGGGCCGTAGGACAATGTAGGTGGTGATGGGGGAACGGGAATCCTCCAATGCTTTCCGTTATAAGGACCGCGAGGGGAGCATGGGTGTACGGGGTCGCAATAACCTTCCGAACCCGTATAGTACGCCCTTAAAGCCTGCTCCATTATTTGCCTCAAACCCACCTTCCACTGCCCGCTATACCAAACCGTATTCTTTCCACCGTTTAACCCTTGACCCACCGCTCCAACGACGACAAACCACAGGGTATCCCCATCGGCTATTTTGTGGGGACCGCTTGTTAGCAAGAACCTATAATCAAATTCCCTCGCACCCACATCAAAAGGATGCGGTGCAAACCTGTAAGGCCTTGTTGCGGGATGATCTCCCACTATATAGTCAAACCTGGCGGCATCATCGCCGGGGTCGTTTTCCCAGTTCCACCACTGGTGAGCCCTCGGATATACTATCCTCATACTATCCCTTGGGTCTATACCGCGGGCCAATGTAATTCCACTACAAGAAGACGAAAGACCACTCCCTACACCGGTTATGTCGTTTGATGTGGGAGGGGCGTACAACAACATCATGCCTATGAAACCGGGACACAAACCGTTATCACCCATATCATCACCCGGCTCACTCGGGTTATCGCCATCATAAATGAAGGATGTATTCCTCGGTATCAAGTAGTAATAATACACCGTCGTATCACCACTCCCATCCTTCTTGGGCCTCGTTAAGGGGAAACTATCTGGTCCCATTAGACCCTTTGCTGCATAGTATGCCTGCGTAATCGCCTTCTCCCAAGGGTCATCACCCCAAATAATATAACCGTCGGGAATCCCATCCGAACCGCTTATGGCTGTATCCGAGAGTATGGTTAAACTATCCTCCCAACCCATCTTGTAGGTCTTAGTAAAGTATATCGCGCATTCCTCCGGTGCTCCATCATAATACACGAGATCGTCTATATGGGGGTTCGTATTATCCGCACCGCAAACATCCGCGTCGTATTGCCAACCTATGAAGAATTCCAATGTATCCGGTGCAGGGGAAACCGTAGCCTCATTTTTGTTATAAATAACCCCCAACTCGTAAGCGTAAAACTGTGAATAGGGATATTGCGGCCATGCAAGGATTCTTTCTATGATTTTAACCCCCAAACCGTTTGCACCGTTTCTGTAATTGGGATTACTCCTCCAATCGTCGTAATGGGCTTCAACATCAAGGAATGATTTGTCCGGACCTATCCAGGCAAAGCCCGAACCCATATTGGTTTCACTCGGAGCAAACTCTTTTTGGCCGTAATCGTAATGTGTGACATATTTTGTTCCGTTTAAATAAGCGGCCAACCAAACCCTACCATCCCATAGATAATAGACATTCTGACCCGGGGCATTACCCGGCCAAGAATATCCCGGCAAAACCGTATTCGCATCCCCGTGTTCCCCAAAGTTTGATAAGGTTGTCCATATTTCGTTTGTGGTTAAAACCCACCAGGCGTCGTTAACGGCCGCAAGGGCCCTGAAATCCCCCGCCCTCTTTGGGAACCTATCCCTGCCCCATAGGGGTAATGCCGACATAAACGCTAAAATTATAAAAAACCTTTTCATCCCACACCCCCTTTATTTTTGCCTCCAAGTTATTTGCAAACCGTACCTCGTTAACCTACCCCTATTCCAAACCCTCGGATTTCTTGAAGCACCTTCGGGATCGCCGAAGTAATAGTAATAATTCTGGTCAATGTAGTCGGTTTCATACCTGAAATTCAGGAGATTGTATATATCCACAAAGAACCTCAAATCTGCACCAAGCAAATTAAAGGCTTTATATGCCCTGAAATCAAGGTTTGGCCTTGCCGGGAACCTAAGGGTGTTTGTCTTCTCAATGACATCCCTAACATCCCTATAAGGTGGGGACCAAGGGGTACCACTCCCGTATGTGTAAATGAAGGAAATTCCATAACCCTCCAAGAGTTGGGATTTAATTATTGGAACATCATAAGATATTATGGCGCTTATAACATTCCTCTCATCCCAATCAACATAATGCTCTTCCGTGTACTCGGGTGCAAGACCCGCCCATGTTAAGACATAAGAACTCGTTTGGCTTGAAAAGCTGGCCTTTGCAAACTGCAAGGTGTAGGATATGCTTAAAGTCAAAGGTGCCAACAATCCGGAACCTCCTCCGGGTGTTTTTGATAGGTTGAATTCCAATCCCCTAACGGAACCGAAGTCTTGGTTAACAAATGTAGTATACTGTTGCCCGGTATTTCCTATGTATATCCACTTACTCTGAACGAGGTCTGCTATATCCTTGTAGAAAGCCGTAATGTCAAATACCAACCAAGGTGTTATCGCCGTTTTAACGCCAACCTCGTAGGATATGGTCTTCTCCGGTTTGAGTGTGGGGTTACCTATGATGTTAAACGCGCCAGTCATGATCCAGAATTGGTTGGAATATAACCATTGAAGGCGTGGAACCTGGAAATAGTGCCCGTAGGTGAAGTGCAAAACTTGGTTTGCGGATATTGGGTGTGATATACCTATCCTCGGGCTGAAATACCAACTTATAGGAGCCCTTATTGGGTTTTTGAGGAAGAATGTATCCCTTATATTCGGATCGTAGAAAACGGCGGAATCCCTTGCAAATATAAAACTTTGCTTTGCAAAATTAACGGACTTTACCGGGTCTTCTATGTTCTCGGGGAACCAGGCATTCGGGTTAAAGTAATCAAACCTTATACCGACATTTGCTATAAACCCCTCAAACTCCATCTTATCCCTGATATAGTACGCCAACTTTATGGGTGATACATCAACATAATCTATGTATATGTTTCCACCGGATGCGTAGTCAATATCCCTCCTGGTTATAAAGTATTTGTAATATTCAAATCCGGTTTTAAACTCGTGCCCCCTAAGGCCAAAGGGGTCTTGGGCCAAAAGGTCTATCCTACCGCTCCAAGTGGTGTTATAATCCAAGAAGTCCAAAAGACGGGTGTACCAGGTGTAAGGTGTGGGTGTATATATGTTGGAGAAAACATACTTTGTGGTGCAAGGCTTAACCTTGTTCTCGTAGGGTACATAACAGTTCTTTACTGTATAAACGGTATCAACCTGAACGGGGTTATTGTTGGAATCGTAAAGGGTATCACCAACTACGAGTAAAACCGTATCGTTTGTCCCTTTAACAACACCTACAAAATAGTTTTGCCTTTTAGTTCCCTTTGCAAATGTGGGGTTATAGTTTTGCGGCACATCCTCCCACCAGAAATACTTCAACTCCACCCAACCGTTGGGGTCGGATTCATGTACATATGTGGGGTTTAAACTCCTACCTATGAGTCTTAACATACCGGTGTCAATCTCGGGAAGGAAATCTTCATCCCTATCCGCCATATCCGCTATACCGTTTTGATTAACATCTATAAATGTTACGGATTTTGTCTTCGTGGAGAAGTATCCCAACCTAAATTCAAGATATGTTTTAGTTGAAGGGGCATAGTTTATACCAAACGAATATTGTTTTGCATCCCTTACGGCATATGGAACCCTCGGCAATATAAGCCTAAATGTAGATGGGTAACCGAACACACTAAACCCGCTTTTAGTCCCAACTGAACCGAAGAACACTTTTAATTGCGGTGTTATAAACCAAGAAATTTTCGCCTGATATGACCCCTCAACCAAACCTTGGGTTGGAAACCTTCCCTTGGTATTTGTATAATCATAAGATACATAAAACCTTAGGGCATCGTAAAACGGCAAAATAGGCCCTCCAAATCCTATAATGGGTCTGAAATAATTTTCCCTCCATGGAAATACATAGTAATCCTGAACTACCGGCGTATATCCAAAATCTTTAAAGAATGGGTCTTTTTGAGAGAAGTCGGAGAACTTTTCCTTATATATTTTTGCCCTTTCGTTGTCAAACCTCATGAGGGTATCATAATATGCACCCCCGCTTATAAGGTTGTTGTTATATTTCACCTTATATTTGTCGCCGCCGTAGAAAAATTCCCTTCTGAAATATTTAAGGTAAGGGTCTCCAACCTCCGTGTTGAAAAATCCACCCGTTCCAACACTTGAAAACATTTGTAGAGAGAACTCATACTTGTTTGAACCCTCTTTCGTTGATACAGCCACCACACCCGAGGAAGCCGAACCGTATTCGGCACCGAAACCACCTTTGCTAACGCTGGCTTCCTGAATGGCATTCAACGGCAGATTTATGTTTTGAACACCGGTGTAAGGGTTCACCACCTCAACACCATCAACCACATAAGAAACCTCACCGGGACGGCCTCCCCTTACCTGTATGACACCACCGGAAACCCTAACACCGGAGCTTAAAGAGATGGCCTGCTCCAATGAGGCAACGGGTATATTCTGTATATTCTCGCTTCTTATAGTAGCCTTGCTTTCGGTTTCATCTTTTTTAACAGGAGGTTCCTTTGCTTCAACCACCACTTCCTTTACCTGTACCCCTTCCTCCACGAGTCTGAAATTGATTTCCGTTGTCCTATCGCTTTCAACCACAACATCTTTAATCCTCTGGGATCTATAACCTATATAACTGGCTTCAAGGGTGTATTTGCCGGGAGGAAGTCTTAATATTACGAAATACCCCTTATCGTCCGCGTAGGCCCCTCCCTTTGAGGGACCTTCTACTATTTTTACGGTTGCTGCGGGTAGGGGATTACCCTTATCATCCGTAACCCTACCCACTATCTTACCGTACTGCGCAAACAGGGGCACAGCCCACAGAATTAAAAATAATGAAAAAAGCCTTTTCATTTTCCTACCCCCTTTCATTTTGTGAGTTTAAACACAAAAGGTATTAAAACCTTTACCTTAACGGCTATATCCTTTTGCCTAGCGGGCTTAAACTTCATCTTCTTTGCCGCCTCTAAGGCCGCCTCGTTGAATATAGGATTTGTGCTACTATGGATTGTGGCCTGAACCACATTGCCGTTTTCATCTACTATGGCGGCAACTATAACCCTTCCCTCCAAACCCGCCTTTCTGGCCACTTCCGGATATTGGGGTTGAACTTGTACTATGACTTGTGGAGGTTCATCAACTTCATAAACTTCAAATACTGTTTGTGTTGGTGCGGGTGGTGGAGGTACATCCTCTTGAAAGTTTATGGTTTCTTGAATTTCTACGGTATCAGCCTGTTCCTCCGTGGTTTCAACTATTTCTTCCGATAGGGAAACCTTTGGTTTTGGCGGTGGAGGTGGGGGTTGTTCTATTTCGGCTTGTATGTTCATTTCTTCTCCCATAATTTCCGAGGTTTTTCTCGGATTGTAGTTTTCAACGGAACAACCTTTACCAAATGCAAAAATCAAAATCGTCAAAATTAAAGAAACCGTAAAGGCCAAGTTTAAATCCCTTGGATATTCAAGTTCAAGAATGTTTTCGCTGCGAATCTTTTGAATGAAATCACCCTTTTTCATCTATCCCCCCTTGCGGGTTGAGAACACAATCCTCAAAGCGTTTGCATCCCTCAAAGCCTCCATAACATCATAAACATACCTGTAAGGGACACCCTTATCCGCCTTAATTGATGTTATAAGTGCGGGGTTTTCCTGTACTTTTGTTCGGAATATTAAAGATATCTTTTTGGCGGAAACGAGGTTGTCATCAACGCTGATTTTACCATCCTTGGAAATCCATATATAGGACAAATCCCTCTGTTTAAGGATCCTTTCCGTGGTTTTGGCATAAGGAAGTTGAACCGGTAAGCCTCTGGCTTTTCTGAAAACGGTAACGGTCATAAAGAATATTATAAGGAGGAACGCTATATCGGACATAGAGGCCGTTGGTATTGATGCCTTGTATAGCCTTTTTCTGGGTAATCTCATTGTTGAACCTCCCCTATTATACCCAAACCAACCCTTGTTCCTCCGGCGGCCTTTACCGCGTCAAAGGCTTTTATCATATACTCATAAGGGGCGTCTTTGTGGGTTCTTATAAGTATTATCAACTTGGGATTTTTCTCCAATCGCCTTTTAACCTCCCTTTCAAGGCTATTCCAATCCCCTTGCTCATCGTTTAAAAACACCTCTCCCCTATCGTTTATAGAAATTTTTAACAGGTTTTCGCTTTTTATTCTCAACTCTTGGGGTTGATCCTTCTTTTCGGGTAGCACAAACTTTAACCCCTTTTCCCTTGCAAAGTTTGTAGTAGTCATAAAGAATATTATGAGGAGGAAGGCAATATCGGCCATAGAGGCCGTTGGGATTTCGGCCTCCTCTTCTAATTGAACCTTTTTGAAAATCGCCATGGCTAAATTTCTCTAACTATGCCGCTTTCAACGAGGTATTCTATTAGATAGTTTGAAGCCTCCTCTATTTGCTTTTGGTAGGTGTTTATCCTGTCCATAAACGCACTGTAAAGCAATGAAAAGGGCGCCGCAACGAATAGACCGAAAGCCGTTGTTATCAATGCCTCGGATATACCGGCGGATACCACACTCGGCTCAACCTCACCGGCCTTTGCTATTGCATTAAAGGCGTTTATCATACCGGTTACGGTTCCCAAGAAGCCGAGTATTGGCGCCAAAGTTACGGCGGCGGCAATATAGATCATTCCCCTATCCAAGAAAGCCAACTCTTTTAGCGCCCTGCGGGTCATGGCTTCTTCAACCACCACCTTGGATTTTCCGGCCTTTTCAAGACCGGCGGCCAATACCTTTGCTATCGGACTCTTCTTTGAGTTGAGATACTCTATTGCCTCATTCACACCCTTTTCCTCTATTATTGCTATCACCTCTTCTACGAGTTTGACAGGGTTTGTCCTTATCTTTATGAATAGGGAGTATATCCTCTCTAAGGATATGGCCAAGGCTATCAAAGCCACGAATAGGATAAACCACATTACCACTCCGCCGCGCTGGAAATAATCTACCAAGGTTTCCACTATCATAAGCCTAATATTATAAGGGGGTAAAATTTTTTGTCAAGGCCTCTTGTATATGAGGGGTAGCACCAATAGGGAGTATATTAAGCCGAATATCATACCACCCATTAAAGCCACGGCTATCGGTTGTCTATACTCAAAACCTTCCGTTTTCACAAATATCATAGGAAGAAGTCCGAAAATCGTGGTTAAATTGGTTATTAATATGGGTCTTAACCTTATTTCAGCAGCCTTTAATATCCCCATTTTCTTTGCCAGTTCCAACATTACTATGCCACTATTAACCACCACACCGAAGGAAATCAAAATACCCAATAGCGAGACAATGGAAAAGGTTATACCAAAAGCATAGATAAACAGTGTGGAACCTGCCAGCGAAAATATGGTACTCAAAGATATGAAAAAGGGTTCTTTAAAGGATTCAAATTGCAGAACTATTACGGCCAATATTAAAACAACCGCCAGAATTCCGGCTAATGTCAGTTGTTTGATCATATCAAATAGCTCGTATATCTCGCCGGATAAAACATATGTATAACCTTTGGGGAGTTTGTAAGATAATAGAATTTTTTGGATTTGTAGGGATACACTCAGTAGATTTGGGGTTGTCCTGTCGGCGGATACGGTTATGGAGGGAAGCCCGTTAAGCCTCGTAATTATTGAAGGTGTTTTTAAAGTTTCAACTTCAACAAAATCACCAAAATACGCCCTTGCCCTTTGACCTACCACGGGTAATAGGGATATATCTCCGTCATATTTGAGTTTAACCTGTGTATTTTCTATTTCAACGGTCTTTGGTGAAAGTTTTAAAAGGACCAAATCCTTTTGGACTTCGGATATGGGAAGTCCCGTAATTTTTACCATTTCCGTAGGCTTAAAAACCAAAATATCCCTTTCGGGAGGAATTTCAACGACGACATTTGTTAATCCTTTAACCCTTTTTAAATCCTCGGCAAATCTGTTGGCCAACTTTTTAAGGGTTTCCCTATCCCGTCCTAAGAATGTAATGGATACGGATTTACCCTTTATTCCAAATAGGGTTATCCTTTCAACGGGTAAAAACCTAACCTTTAATCCCGGAAATTTAGGAAGACTATTCCTTATAATTTCCTCTATCTCCCACTGTGCCCTTTTTCTCTTACCCCTCTCCTTCAACCTTATAAAGGCTTGCCCCTTATAGGTTTCCGTTATACCTCCACCATATGCTATAATACCCTTTGGGACATCCTTAGGGGCACTGACAAATACGGCGTAGTTTTCAATTTCTGGTATTTTTGAAAGCAATCTGCTTACATTCTTCATATACAAAGAGGTTTTTTCAAAGGGGGTGTTTGAGGGGAGTTCAATGTCTAAGAATATAAAATCCGAATCCAATATTGGTACAAACTCCCCACCGACAAAGGGGATTAAAGCCAACGGTGAAAGTAATATAAGAGCAAGAGGGAATTGGAGTTTTCCGTTAATCATGAAGTTTAGAACCTTGCGGTAAATGTTTGCCAATTTAAACTCCACCCCCTTCGATTTTGCGAGTATGTAATGGGCATAAGCGGGGGTTATTGCCGTTGATACCAATATTGTGGATAACAATGCGGAAACAAAGGATATACCTACATTTCTCGCTATCTCCCCTATCGCACCGTATAGGTATATAACGGGGACAAAAACTATAATGTTTGTAATTGTGGATGAAAATATAGGCCTTAAAACCTCATAAGTCGCCTCCTTGGAGGCTTCCTTTGGGTTATACCCTTCGGTTATATACCTGTAAATGTTTTCGCTTACAACAACGGAATTGTCAATTATCATACCTATGGCCAATGCTATGCCCGCTAAGGTCATAGCGTTGAGTTTGTATCCAAAGAGGTCTATGGATATAAATGTTAAAGCCAAGGATATGGGAATTGACATGGATATAACAGCCGAAAGCCTAAAACTCCTCGTGAATAGAAGGATGATTATAACCGCAAGTATTCCCCCAAAAATCGCCGTATTTATAACCTCTTTTACAACCTTTTCTATTAAAAAGCCTTGATCCATCGCCACCCAAAACTTCAAATTCCCATCCCTTTTTATTTCCTCCAAGACCTTTTTCAACTTTTTTGAAACCTCATATGTGTTTGCATCGGAGGATTTGAATACGGGGGATATTATTACGGGTATTCCGTTGTTCAACTGTAAAACCTCGTAATTTTCACGATAATTCTTTATATCCGCAACCTCATATAGGAAAACAGGCCTATCTCCCCTTTTGCCAATGATAATATTCTTAATTTCGCTTAAATCCAATTTACCGCTTATTACAGAAGATTTTCCGAGGGGAAAGGAGTAAGCCCTCTCGCCTATGAGCCCAAATATTGTTAAAGGTTTTATGCCAAAAATCGCCAGTTTTTCGGGAAACACATCTACGGCTATATATTCCTCATAAGTTCTGAGGGTTGGAACTAAGGATATACCCACAATTGACAAAACCCTATTCACCCATAGGGTTTTAACGAGTTCGTACTGGTTTTCGGGGAAGGTTACGGTCATAACGGGAAAAACGGAAGGGTCAAAGGGTATAATACTCGGCTTTAAAGCACCGTTTGGCAGCTCCACACCCCTAACCTTATCCACCACTTCAATATATGCCTTTGAAATATCAACATCCGGATTGAAATATACGGTTATATTGGAGTATTCCTCTATACTTTTTGACTTTATTTCCCTTATCCCTCCAACAGTCCTTAAAGCATTTTCAAGGGGTTTTGTGATGTTTTCCTCAACATCAACAACCGAGGCACCCGGATATGCGGATATTATAGTAATTGTAGGAAGGGAAATATCCGGGAAGAGTTCCAACTTTAACCTCCTTATGGAATATAAACTCGTAAAAACTAACGCAAAAAAGAGTATCCCCACGCTTATGGGATGTTCAACACTCCAATTGATGAGTTTCTTCAAGGTTTGCTATTCTACCACCGTAAAATTTTAACCATGGGGAAGTTCTTGGCTTTTGGATTTCTCGCATTATCCGGGTGTATAAGCGAATATGTGTATGTTCCGGATTAAAAATAAACGGCAGGGTTTTTAGAACCTTAAAAGGTTGCGATTCCTTGGTGGATACGGTGATGCTAAGATTTTTATAAGGTGAAATCACCATATTTTTACACCTTTATATTTACTCGGGTTTCAATACACCCAACGGATCGTTGTGTTGTGGGGACTGTGAGGGATAGCAGTATTATCCGGATTTGGTAGATTGAGGGTAAGGCCTTTAAAATCGGTGAAATTCCACAAGTTATGAGGAAGCGGTTGCATAGAGGGGTATCCATACATGTTGGGTTAAGGGATGATGAAATCCTGATGGTTGGTAAGGACGATAAAAGACTAAAAGCACCCGGCGATTCCGTTGAAGAATATGCCCAATTTAGTATATTCGGATTAAGCAACCGTTTGGTTTTGGTAATTACGGAATACAAAAGGCAATATATGCGGTTTTTTGATGGGGAAAACTGGTTAAAGTCATACCTACCCGTAATTCCGGTTTTTGATGGGTGTAAATATTCAAGAGGGGGCATCACATTTAGGTTATGGCAGCTCTGCCCGTATCATAAAGGTTATGTTTTAAGGACGACCACATAGTGAGACTGCCAAGGGTTTATCGTTTTTGTATAGCGTAAAAAGCCATTATAACCACCAATGCTATGAATACCGCTATGAGTATGGTCCGGATAAATTCTCCTCTTTCCTTTTGTAGTCTCAACTTATTAATATACGCAACCGCTTTATTCATAGATTCGCCGACCTCTTCCGGCTTTAACGGATCAAACTCTATATATTCCCTACCCTGCAATGCAGCCAATTCACTCGGCGGTGTCCCCTTTTTAACAATTGGAATTACGGGTTTTTTAAGTGCTAATATATAGCCAACCCATTGCTGTACCCAATTTGACCCCTTTCAGTTCTTTGTCCCTAACGCTATGGCTTATGAAAACCCTTTTCTTTTATGAAGTGGTAATTAAACATACACCTTTAAAATTTTCGGATGAGGCTTTCGCATATAGCAATAGCGGTAAAACCGGAAGAGTATGAGGATGTAATCAACAGGTTTAAGGATATTCTGCAAGGTGAATATTACGAAAAGGTTTTGGAGGATCAGAAGATAAAGGTGGCCATTTTAAAACTTGAAAACGCAACATTGGAGATAATCACACCTACGGAAAGCGGTTCAACCATAGACAAATTCTTGGAAAAAAGGGGAAACGGTATCCATCACTTTGCATTAAAGGTGGAAAGCGTAAAGGATGAGGTTAATAGGTTAAAGGGTAAGGGGTTTATGTTTGCGGTTGAGGATATGAAAGGGGCAAAAGGGGGAAATGTTGCCTTTATACACCCGAAATCAACGGGTGGGTTTTTAATAGAGTTGGTGGAGGATGAGTATTGAAAAGGATTTTTTTAATTTTATCGTTATTGGTTATCTCCTGTAAGTATAAATTGCCCGAAAGTAGGGTTGGAGATTATGTTTGGTTTGGGGAGTTGTGGACTGATACCTTGGATACATCAATTGTGTATTTTGATACGGTTTATACCGGAACGGATAAACTCGGGTATGGGATGACCGGAGGGGTTGTGTGGTTTGTGGTGGGTGATACATCGGATACGGCCTGTTCAAGGGATTTTAGGGATAGGGATGTTTATCAGTTCTATCAGAGCGACGAGTTTGACAAAAGGTATAGATATACATTTTACAATTGGGACGATTCCCTAAACGATAGGGTTTTTAAAGAGGGTAGAATATACACCTTTTGTGCGGCAAATATTGTAAATGGGGTTGCCAAAGAAACGCTAAAACTAAAAGGGGTTTTCCCAACTAAGCCGAAATACAACTTTTACGATACCCTACTCGTTTTATCATCGGATACACTTTATTTAAACGATTTACCCGACACATTGTACACGGATAGGGAATACACCTTTATATGGCAAAGGGGATATAGGGCAAATTGGTATATGTTGAGATTGGTGGGGAGGGATACCACATTCGGATTTTACTATTGTTATAAAGAGGTTTTGGATACATTACCCTCAATAACCATATACCTACCAAAGAGTTCCGATGAATGCTATTACTCCGAAGGGCCCATAAGGTTGGAATTGGTCAATGTTTATAGGGTTTTGTTTGATTACGGACATGCCTTTGGGGAGTTTAGGTTTATAAGCAGGGTAATAAAAGAAGTCGTGATACGATAAAACTTTTAACTTTAAAATACTTGGGTGTTTCCCTTTGGAGGGTTTAATTTATATCTAAACTTAATCGTTGTTTCTCCGTTTTTTTCTGGGCAAGTTGGGGCGTTCTTCCAGTATAATACGAATTACACAAACACATTTCTTTACATAACACCGAGAAAAAAGGTGTATTCTTTGAATTTCAAGTTTTACAACGGTTTTGGAGGGGTAGGAATAGACGATTCCCTTTTACTTCTAAGCGGAGGTGCATATTCTGAAAACTTTTGGATATTTTCCGCTTTGAGTTTTCAAGGGTTCTACATAAACGGTTTATTGGAATACAACCAATTTTTTGGAGGGCTTAGTTTTAAATTGTCCTCAAATGAAGGGGAACTATATCCAAACCTCGGATTCATAGGGGGATATACATTTAAGGGGTTTCAAGGGGGTTTAACCTTTGACACAACTTTCGGTATATTTGGTGCATATAGATGGAATTTCCTTTATGCATTTACCCGCTTAAAACTCTCAAATAGTCCATCCCTTGATCTCGCAATATCTTTACTCTTAGAACCCGAGTTTATGAAAAAGGATACGGTCAGGATTGAAGTGCCCGTATATATTCAAGTTCCCGTAATTATGGTGGAAACCCTTTATGTTAGGAGGGGAAGGAGGGAGATACAAAAAGAGGGCGAACCCGATACAAGTGTGAAGAAAGATACAATAAAAGCCGACCCGAAGGTTGTTGAAAACCTATACCTGAGAGGGCTTGACGCATACTCAAAGGGTAAATACGCCGAAGCACTGTTCTTTTTCCAAGAGGTTTTAAGACTTGACCCCAAGAATAAAAAGGCGCTGGAAGCGGTTGAGAGGATTAGAAAAATACTTGAAGGACAATGAAAATACTCTTAGATCCGGGGCACGGCGGGGATAGTTTTGGAACCCTTAGGGGGAAAATACCCGAAAAGGATATTAACTTAAAAGTTTCACTTATGTTATACGAGGAGTTAAAGGGTTTTACTGATGTTGATCTCACGAGATTTAAGGATGAAAACCTTTCTTTAAGGGAAAGGTTAAAGATTGTAAACAATTTTAAGCCGGATATTTTTATAAGTATCCATCACAACGCCTCGGAGGAAGATACAAAGTTTTATTCGGAGGTATATACATCTTGGGGTTTGGTTTCTCCCTCTTACGATTTGGGCTATTTTTTGCAAAACGAAATTTGTAAAGTCTTTCCCGAAAGGGGTTTTAGGGTTTTACCTTCAAAATTCACCGTATTAAAAGCAAAGGCAAAAATAAAGGTTTTAACCGAGTTGTTCTTTGCCGAGGAAATGGATGATAACCTTATGGAAACAGAGGTAAGAATTTTAAAAAATGCGATTATGAATGTTATAAATGTTGGATTTGCGAGGGAAAGGGATTTATACAGGTCCTTTGGGAGGTATTCCCAACCCAAGGGATATTTAACGACAAACTTCGGAAAGGGCGTAGGAAAATTAAAAAGCGGAAAATGGGTCGTTGTTCTGGGGGATGGAAGACTTTTTTGGGATGCTGTGGAGTTGGTAAATAGGATAGGGGGAAAACTTTATCACTTTGGAATGTCGGTTCAGCCTTCACAATTTATAACCGCAATGAAAATAGTTAAGGCTGGTTTTAAAAGGGTTATATTTTTGAGGTATGGGGAACCTTATGTCAGGTTTTACCATACGAGTAAAGAAAGTGGAGAATTGGGGGAAATGGTATCAAAGGCTTTAAATTATCCGTTGGGATATTCCAGTTCCTATATAGTCATCCATCCGGATGGTATAAGGTTGGAAATTATAACAAAGGATTTAAATGTTGAACTTTTATCCGATGTGATAAACCGTTCGGGGGTATAATGCCCGTATGTTTCAAAACCCTCCGGATGAGGTAATTAAGGAGTTGTTTTTTAAGTATAAAAACATTGCCGTTGTAGGATTTTCAAAAGATCCGAGCAAACCCGCCCATAAAGTGCCGAGGTTTTTCCTGGGAAAGAGATACAACATTATACCCGTAAATCCAACTGTGGAAGAAATACTTGGTAGAAAATCGTATAAATCCGTTAGCGAGATTCCGGAAACCGTTGAATGGGTTGATGTTTTTAGGCCGAGTAATGAGATACCAAAGGTAGTTGAGGATGTATTAAGGAGAATAGAGGAAAGGGGTGATGTGAAGGTTTTCTGGCTCCAAGAGGGAATAAGGAATGACGAAGCCGTTAAACCTTTGATTGAAAGGGGAATAATAGTGGTTCAGGATAGGTGTATGTATAAGGAATACATGAGGTTCATAGGGGAATGATATTTGAAAACCGGGAGGATGCGGCTTTAAGGTTATGCGGGGAATTAAAGGGTGAAAACTTAAAGAATACGGTTGTTGTGGGGGTTTTGAGGGGTGGGGGGTATATGGCAAAGTTATTGGGCAATTGTTTAAGTATACCATTTGGGGTTTTGCCGGTAAAAAAGATAGCACCCCCAGAATCCCCTGAATCTGGATTTGGAGCGGTGGTTTATGACGGAACATATATATACGACCAAGAATACGCCAAAATTTTGGGGGTTGATGAGGATGACATAAAGGAAATCGTAGAAATCAAACTCTTGGAGGCCAAAAGACAGTATGAATTATACAAGGAGTTTATTATTGAGGATTATACCAGTAAAAATGCGATTTTGGTTGATGATGGAATAGCAACCGGATATACCGTAATGGCGGCGGCAAATTTTATAAGGAAACACAATATAAATAACTTAACCCTTGCGGTTCCCGTTGCATCCGATTTGGCTTATGAACTGGTGAAGGAATACTTTGATAGGGTTGTATGCTTGGAAGTTGTCAGGAGTATTTACTTTGCCGTTGGTATGTTTTACAGGGATTTTAAGCAGTTTTCGGACGAAGAACTTTTGGAATTTCTTGGAAAAAATTAGTTTTTGCAGGAATCTCTGCAAAAGTTTAAAAATTTTATAAATTCCTACCATATAATACCCAACCTATGAAAAGGGTTTTAATGCTTAGCGCCATATTGGGTGTTTTGTCTCTCACCTCCTGTGCCACTGTTAGAGTGAGCGGAGATGCCGAGCTTGCCCCGAGCACAGCCATATGCAGACAGGTAACCGAAAAGAGGTATTTCTATTTACTATTCGGCCTAGTGCCTCTTGGAAACACATCAACCGACGAGATAATACCCAAGGGTAAAAAAGTTAGGGTAGAGGTCAAGTACACCGTGATAGATTTTCTTATAGGATTACTAGGCAACGGATGTATCCCTACCACTCTAATGTCTAAAACCGCCGAGGTATATATATGTGAAGAAAGATGATTTAACTTCTTTACATTTTTAATAACTTTTTACAGAGGTTTTTTAGCGAATCTTGGGGTAATGAATCCGATGGGTTTAAGGCTCTTTGTGATAAAACCTTCAAACCTTCCCTATCAACATCCCAATTTATATCCGTAAATATGTTCTTTAAGCCCTTCAACCTGCCCACATAAAAATACCCAAACCTTTCCCATACGGTATCCCTTTCAAGGATTTCATCCAAAACCCTTACAAATTCCTTTGCTTTCTTTACATTTCCCCCTTTAAATACAACGAAATCCGGGCCCGAGAGGAAATATACATTCTCACCCCTATCGTTTATTATGGGCACAAACTTTAAATTTATCCCTTCCCGTTCAATATAGGGTTTGTAAGCACTGGTGCCAACTATGACAACTATCTTTAAAGACACCATATCCATTTCCGCATATCTCGGGTCGGGATAAATTCTAACATAGGGTTTATGCGCAAGGCTTTTGAGGAACTCGTAGGATTTTATACAGGATTCCAATGTGTTATACCCTTCGGACAAAAACTTAAACATTAAACCCGTATAAAAGGTGGCGGAAGGATATACTCCCAAAACTATGTAATTGCTGTTTATGTTGAGTAAATCGGATAATTTGAAATCCGAGGGGAAACCCACCTCTTTCGCCAAATCCACATTTACATAAAAACCCAAAACGCTTTTAAACATAGGCCAGCAGTAATTACCGCAGTAATTGGGAAGTATTTCACCATCGGATAACGGTTCCAATTTCCCGGATTTTATAAGGCTTTTTAGGGTTTGCGGATATACGAGTGCCAAATCCGGTTGCCTAACATTTAAAGACTCTTCCATCTCTTGAATGGATGAAAAGTTTTTTCTTATCAGGCTAACATTTATCTTTCTCCAAGTTTTATTTAAAAGTTGTCTGAAATGGTAATCGTGTATTTCACTAAACCAATACCATATTTCCAACTCATTCCTACCACAACTCGACATAAGGAGAATAGGAAGTAATATAAACCTTTTCATCTCTTGTTATTTTAAGGTTGAAAAAATGCTTTATTAAAGCGGATGCTATGGGTGCAGCGGCAGAACTCCCGTGTCCGGCATTCTCAACCACAACCGCTATTGCGACCTCCGGATCGTCATAAGGGGCAAAGGCTATGAAAAGGGAGTGGTCTTCCCCGTGAGGATTTTGGGCGGTACCGGTTTTTCCACCAAACTGAAAACCCTGAATTCTTGAGTAATACGCTGTACCCTCCTCAACAACCTTTAACATCCCCCTTTTAACAACATCATAAGCCCATTCCGGAGCCGTAATTTTTAAGGTCTCCGCCCTTTCAAAGTTGGAAAACCTCGGCAAAACCACCCACCCACCGTTCCCCATCAAACCCGCCTCAATAGCCATAAAAACCGGCGTAACCAAAATCTCCCCCTGTCCAATGGCTATGTTTAAAGCCGTTCCCAAATATATGGCCTTTATGGGTATCCGGGATGGAACTTCCTCAACTAAATTTGTGAATCTCCTGTTAAACAATCCCGTTTCCTTTAAAGCATTTAAAATCTTCTTAGCACCAAACCTACCACCCACATTATAAAAGAACACATTGCAAGAATGGGAAATGGCCTTTTCAATTTTAACATATCCATGAACACTCCAACACCTGAAAACCCTATTACCCACGGATATGGCTCCCCTACACGACACACCGAAATTGGTATCAATTATGCCGTATTTTAAAGCCAATAGGGCTATTAAGGGTTTGAATGTTGAACCCGGGGGGTACAAGCCCGATAATGCCCTGTTTAACAGCGGTGCATAAGAGGGGTCGGATGTATCAAGTGGTGAGGGCTTGGAGTAAGAGAGGTATACATAACCGTTTTTTGGGTTAAACATGAATACAGCCCCTTTGTCGTAATTCCTAAACAAACTATCCGCCAGTAAAAATAAATCATATCTAAGGGTTAATTTCACATCTCGGGGGAGTAGGTTTATATCCATATAAGGGGTTGAAACGACATTTCCCAGTGCATCGCTTTCTATGACTATATTTCCGAATTTTCCCCTAAGGGATTTATCGTAAAGTTTTTCAAGCCCCCCAAGCCCAACCCCATCCGAAGACACACCACCTATTATGTGAAAACACTCCTTACAAACCAATTTTCTTTTAACACTTGGGACAAAAATAACGGTTTTTAGTTTATACTTATTTCTCATGAGTTTATACACCTCTTCCCGCGAAAGTCCTTTAACCTCCGAATATCCCAAGAACTTGTATTCCCTGAATTCAACTTTTCTACCCAATATTTTCTCCATCAACTCCCTTTCCTTTAAGTGTTCTCCCGAGCGGGAATTCAATTGTATAACCTTATAATTCACCTCTAAGTTTGTTAAGAAGTTTCCGTTGGCGTCCAAAAACCTACCCCTTATATTACCCATCCCTATAACCTTCCTGTAATTTTCAACATCCCTACCCTTTAAAGATTCGTCGGAAACCCTATTGATATACACAAACAAAGTAAATAAAAAACTCAACAGACATAACCCAAAAACAAATATAACCCTCCTATAAGTCATCTATCCAAAAGAACCGCCTTTAAAGGCTTTCTCCTCCCACTATATTCCACGATAACCACATACAGGTCCGGTGGCAGGTCGTTTTTAAAATAGCAACCCTTTACATCCTTAACTTTTTTCCCGGAATGTGTAAATATATGAAGGTTTGCATCCTTAGGACAGTTTTTTATCCTTACGGTTTTACCCTTACCCGCCGGATTTGGATATATCACCAAATTATCCCACCACCCCGATACGATTGATGTATCCTCAAAGAAAGCCACCCCCTTTTCCGTTAGGATTATTAACCTACCCCCCTCAACATCCCCGAATAGGGTAAACCTCAAAGGATATAAGGCGCTTGGGGAAACGGATATGCCGGGTAACGGGAAATTTGTAGGGGAGAAAATGCGGAGATTTTTTCCGTCATACTCCGCCAATCCCATACTCCCCGAAGCCCAAATCCTCCCATCAATCCCCACCCATAATCCCGTTATGGCATAATTATCAAGTATTTTCCCGATATATCCGAGTGTTTTAAGGGAATACATTTCCACACCTTTATTGGTTCCGAAGATTAAAGTATCTCCAAAGGCATAAACCACATTGGCCTGAACGCTTATGGAACCGTAAAGGGATAAATCATCATAATATATTTTGCAAACGCTTTGCCCACACAATATTAACCTATCATCCGTTGAAAACAGTATAGATGTGGCATAATCTATTATTCCGGTTTCATAAGGTACCGTATCCACGAGTTTAAAAACCTTTGAATTTCCAAATGGTTCCCAAGACACAAAATAAATCGTATCCTTCAAAACCGTCATATCAAAAACATATCCAAATCCACCGAGTTGCGAAGATGTTATTTCAACCGTATCCGTAAATAAACTATCCGTAATTACCAATCCACCACCGTTTAAACCGAAAAATATTTTATCCTTGTATTTCCTTACAAAATTTGTTAAACCGAATCCAAAAGTGTTTCCGGATGGCCAAACCGCACAGGCATTTGCCCCTCCCCTCCCACATACGATTACGCTATCACCAAGCGTTATTACTCCGGTTAGCGTTGTGTATGGTAATCCCCGGCTTTCCAACTTCCGCAAGGATGGGATTTCATATATTCCGTATCCAAACATGTAATAAGGGGCGTTTATTTTACCAATGCCGAAAAACCACGGGGATAGGAAACCCGCATAACCGTCTTTAATCTTGTTGGGAGTATATAAAGGGGGGGATAGGTTGTAAACCGCCGAATCCGTGGCAAGATATATAGTATCACCCCTTAAAGTTATGAACCTTATTACTTTTCCAGGAAGGAAAAGGGTATTTCCAAGGGTATCAACGATACCACTATCCGTACCCATTATCCACCCAAAATTCGGGTGTTTTACGGCGGATAAAACCGGCCTACCCATAAAAACCGTATCCCACGCGCTTAAATAAAACTCATCATACTTGGCCTTATAAAATCCCAAGGTATCACCTATGAGTAGAGAATCGTTGAAAATTTCCAGAAACTTTGGTTTGGTAAATCTTATGTTTATTGGAACTTCGGCGGAGTCGGTAAAGCGATAAACCATAACCTTCGTTTTCCCAAGGATAAACATATACTCACCCCTTATCCTTATCCTACTACCCCCGAGGATTTCTTCCGGGTTTTCAAATGCTATTAAATCCAAGGTTTTAAACTTACCGTTGTCATAGTATTGTAATCCCCCCCCTGTTAAAATCCACAAGCCGCTTTCACAAGAAACGGACAAAACCTCTGCCGTATTTATCCCATCAACCTTTGTGTATATTTTTACTATGCTATCCCTTATGGTTTTTATCAAACCTCCCGGTGTTGCCAAATAAAAGGTATCGTTCTTTTTACAAACATCCAATAAATTCTCGGTGTTAGTCCAGAGATACCAACTCAGCAAGTTAGGGATTTTAAGGTTGAAATTAAATACCCAATTCTTCCGGATTTATGCCGAAGTGTATTTTGAGCATGGGCTTTATAAAGTATTCAAGTTTTTCGTAAAATTCGTCCAAACCCCCCGCAAAGAAATATGTGTGTCCAACGGAATTTCCCGTAAGTTGATTTACCCTTTCAAAAACCTCCAAAACCCTTTCAATATCCCCCTCATTCCAACCCCTTTCAACCAAAAACCTCTCCAAATATTCCCTTGAAGGTTCAAACCTAACTATGGGGAATCTCCTGAGTATAGCCTGATCTAATTTAACTATGTTTGTATCCCTTTCGTTTAGGGTGGCTATTATGAAAAGGTTTTTGGGTATAACCAAGGGTTTTGAGGAATAGGGCCTTATTACCGGGCTTTCCCTGTATTCAACGGCGTAAAGGATCTCCCCCAACAGTGCGGCAGCATTTCCCCTATTTATTTCATCAATTATCACGACAAACTTTTTATTCTTCTCGTTTAGGGCCCTATTAACCATTTTTAAGAAAGGCCCTTCAACAACCTTAAAGTTTATTATACCACCCGATTCAACGGGTTTTAATCCCTCTACAAAGTTTTCATACTCAAAGGAAGGGGACGCTTGAACCAATATCCACCCCTCACCCTCCAAACCCGCCAAGTATTTTGCAACCTTTCTCGCGGTATAAGTTTTCCCCGTTCCGGGTGGTCCTATGAGCAAAACGCTGCCATACTTGTTTAAGAGGTTAATGATTTCTTCTTCCTTTTCCGTTAATTCCTCAAAATGTATTACGGTTTTTTCTTCCGAAAGTTCTTCCAACTTTTCCAAGACCGAATTAATATCCGTATCGTATCCCAAAAACACATAATCGCCCAATGTATCGGGTATAGCACCGCATGTGAATGGGGCGTTCCCAAAATCCTTAGAAATCTTAAACAGGTTTTTCCCAAAGTTTAAAGGTTTGTTCAAAAATATTCCGTAAGAATTTCCACCAACTTCACGGGAAATAACCAATTTGCCGAATTTACCATCCGCCTCTATCCATTCAACCCCAACGGACTTATAAACCCTCAAATCCAAAGCCTTAACCATTTTTTCCACCCTCTCCCTTCTCGGCGGTAGGGCAACCGTATAAATTTTTCTAAGGTATCTAAGGGTTTTTAGAAATATCTCTGGTAATCTTTCGCCTTCATGTCGGATTTCTAAAAAGGAATAAAGCGAAGGTTCAATTGCCGGAACTTTTAACTTTCTTAAAAGTTCATCAACGCTATAAACCTGTAAATCCTCTTTAACAAACTTTATGGTAAAACCGCCTTCAAAAAACGGTAAAAATAATCCATTTAACTCGTTATCTTCAACTTCCCTTAAAAGGGGTTTTTGTGGGACTGAGGATAGATCCGTTGAGAAAAACCTTAAACGCCATCCCTTATTTGTAAAAACGATATGGGGTAGAACTTCGGGAAAGGGCACGCTTTGGATAATAATACCCCTATCCCTTATCTCAACCCTAACATCCCCAACTTCAAATATACCTTCCGAGATAGTCAAAACCTTATTTCCGGTTTCAATCTCCAAAAATCTTAAAATATCATCTAT
>CAYRSH010000004.1:47860-51478 GCA_964426895.1 uncultured bacterium | reverse complement strand
GGTAGTTATGGTGCAACGGTTGCCGATTTAAACCGAGACGGATACCTTGACATAACATCCTGCGCATACGGTTATGGCGTAGTTATGTGGGGAAGCGATGTAGGATATTCACCTTACAACAAGTATGAGTTTTTATCCTTGCAGGATTGCAGGAATGTTCAGGCTTATGACATAAATAAAGATGGCTGGGTTGATGTGATATTTGGGGAGAAGGCGCCTTTATCCGATTGGAACAACGGCAGGATAACGATATACTTTAACTATAATGGGAGTTTTTCTGAAAGTAGGAAGGTTGTAATACCTTCAAGCAGCAATTACGGGGTATTTGTAATGGATTTTGATGGGGATGGGTGGCCGGATATACTATCTTCAAGGAAGGAGTTGGACAGTTCAAGTGTTTATTGGAATTTGGGGCCACCGGTTTATTTTGTTACAACCTTTAAAACAAACCTTTACTCCGTAAAGGCGAGTAGAAACCTATCCGTTCAAATATTCGGCAATGTGTATGATAGGGGTAATGCCTTTTACTTCCTTCTACCCTCAAAGGGTTTGGGTACGAATTATGCCGGTGCGAGGGTAGTTAAAGTTTTTGGGAATATCCCCGATTGTTGCTCGTTAAAGGTTCATCTGAGGGGTTATAAGGATGGTTGGAAGGATTTCGTTGAGGTTATTCCAAATATCCCCTTTTACGATTCATCCCTTTACGATATAGATAGCGTTCAGGTGTTAATCGTTGCTTTCACAAACTTTTCTGGGACGAGGGGGTTTAGGCTTGATAGTATAAAGGTTGGTTTTGACATCTCAGAGGCGGAATTGAATGTTGGGGATAAAGGTGCTAAATTAAACAAAAGAGAACGGATAATTTACGATGTTTTGGGTAGGCGTGTTAAAGGGTTAAAGGGCAAGGGGGTTTATTTTATAAAAGAGGGTAAGAAGACAAAAAGGGTTATCGTAAAATAAAACCCTTTCCCCCTTACAATACCCGTTATGCTCAACAAAGAATTCCTTTTAAAACTCCTATCGCAAATAGGTCCATCCGGCGATGAAGGTAGGGCATCAAGGGTTTGGCAGGAAGAGGCTAAAAAATTCGCAAAAAAGGTATATACAGACAATCACGGGAATACTTATGCCGAATTCGGGGATGGGAAGCCAACCCTTATGTTGGCTGGGCATATAGACGAAATAGGGTTAATGGTGCAGTACATAGACGATAACGGGTTTGTTTATATAAGCGGTGTCGGGGGATGGGATCCGCAGGTTTTGGTGGGCCAAAGGGTGAGGTTTGTTAATAAAGATGGGAGGGTTATAAAGGGGGTTATAGGTAGAAAGCCTATACACATATTGAAGCCTGAGGAGAGGGATAAGGCGGTTAAGATGGAGGAACTTTGGGTGGATTTCGGACTTGAAAGGGAAGAATTGGAGAAGGTTATATCCGTTGGGGATTACGGTGTTTTGGATTGGGATGGGGAATTCCTAAACGATTACAAATTGGTTTCAAGGGCATTGGACGACCGTATAGGCGCTTTCACCGTATTGGAGGCTTTGAGGTTTTACAGCCAAAATCCGGGGAGTACCCGCATGGTTTCCGTTGCAACCGTTCAGGAAGAGATTGGTTTAAGGGGTGCTAAGACGAGTGCGTATGCGGTTAATCCGGATGTGGCCATTGCGGTTGATGTAACCCTTGCTACGGATTACCCATCGGTTGATAAGAGGATGATAGGGGATATCAAACTCGGTAAAGGGCCGGTTTTGTCAAAGGGTCCGAACATAAATCCCGTAGTGTTCAACCTTTTGGTTGAAACGGCAAAGGAAGAGGGTATTGATATACAAATAGAGGCCGCCCCGAGAGGCACGCCCACGGACGCAAACTATATACAACTTGAAAGGGGAGGAATACCCACCGCTTTAATTTCCATACCTTGCAGGTATTTACATTCACCTTCTGAAATGGTTGATATAAGGGATGTTGAAGGTGCAGTAAAACTCATATCCGCATTTGCGAAGAAAATTTCCGGGAAGGGTAAGGAAGATTTTAATCCCTGGTAGAATATGAAAGCCCTTGCAAAAACAAAAGGGGGTCCCGGATTACAGATTATAGAAACCGATATACCAAAACCGGGGCCCGGTGAGGTTTTGATAAAGGTTAAATATGCTTCCATATGTGGGAGCGATGTTCATATTTATAAATGGGATGAGTTTGCCCAAAGCGAGGTAGACCACTTACCAAGGATAATAGGGCATGAATCCGCCGGTGAGGTTGTGGAATTGGGTGAAGGGGTTGAGGGTTTAAAGGTTGGGGATTATGTGGGTATTGAAACCCATATAGCGTGTGGCCACTGCTATCAGTGTAGAATAGGGAAAAAGCATGTGTGTAAAAACCTAAAAATTCTTGGGTTCCATAGGGATGGAGCCTTTGCGGAGTATGTTGTAATCCCGGCAGAAAACGCTTGGAAGGTTCCAGAAAGCATTCCTAAGCATTGGGTTCCCATTATGGAACCCATGGGAAACGCCGTTGATACGGTTTTGGCGGGGGATATAACGGGTGCAGATGTGCTCGTTGTGGGAACCGGCCCCATAGGGGCTATGGCTGTGGCAATAGCAAAGGCATACGGTGCGGGTAGGGTTATAGCCTCGGATATTAACGATTTTAGGTTGAACATAGCAAAGAAGATGGGTGCGGATTACACAATAAATCCGGAGATAGACAGTTTAAAAACCGTCGTTATGGATATAACAAACGGGAAAGGTGTGGATGTTATTTTGGAAATGTCGGGCAATCCCCAAGCCCTTGAAAGCGCTTTAAGCGTTATAACCAATGGTGGGTGGGTAGGGCTTTTGGGTATATACGGCAAAAATATAATAGATATGCCCCTAAACTCCGTAATCATGAAAAACATCACATTGTACGGTATAACGGGTAGGAGGATGTTTTCCACATGGGTTAAAACGACATCCCTTTTGGATACAAAAAGGGTGGATTTATCGCCTATAATAACACACATATCTTCCTTGGAAGAGTACAAACAGGCCTTTGATACAATTATACAAGGTGCCGCAATGAAGGTTATATTTGAAATTGGTTGAGGTTTTATACCTCTTCGGAATAAAAACCCATGTTTTTAAACCCAAAGGGGAAACAAAAGGTTATTTCTTTTTTATTCACGGCTCATTAATGAATCCGGAATACTACAAAGGTTTTATAAAAGTTTTAAACGAAAGGGGTATAGCGGTTGTAGCACCCGAGTATTTTTTGCATGCCCTTTCGGATTTTGGAAGCCTATCGCGTTTAACCCTTGAAATAGCGGATAGTATTTATAAGGTTTACGGTTATCATCCGGCGTGCATAGGAGGGCATTCGGCGGGTGGGTATATAGCGGTAATGTTATCGGATAATTTCAAATGCCTCGTTCTCTTATCCCCATATGTCCCGGAAGATGTGAGTATAAAAAGGCCAACAATAATATTCGGAGGGGATAGGGATGTTTTAACCCCCTTTTGGGTTTTCCAGTATGCGTTATTCCTTAGAATTCAAGGCCATAAGGCCCTGTTCCTGTTAAAAGGGGCAAATCACAATACATATATGGATAAACCAATGTTTTGGGATGTAATTGCGGGATT
>CAYRSH010000004.1:0-47760 GCA_964426895.1 uncultured bacterium | reverse complement strand
CAAATCACAATACATATATGGATAAACCAATGTTTTGGGATGTAATTGCGGGATTCCCCCCATTTTTTCAAAGGAGGTATTACAAAACCGTAGGAGAGATATCCACAAGGTTTATCCTTTATAACACATCCGTAGAATAAACGCCTATGGGTGATAAGTATGCATGGCTGAAAGATGTAAAAAGGCAAAACCCGAAAGTATTAAACTTTTTAAGAAAGGAAAACCAAAGGATTAAAAGGTATTTAAGGGATACCAAGAAATTACAGGAAAGGCTTATAAAGGAGTTTAAAAGCCGCACCGCCGAATACTACGAAACCTTACCGTACAGATATGGGGAATACTTTTACTACTACAAGTTTTCCGAGGGTTTGGATTTTTCGGTATTCCTTAGGAAAAGGGGGAGAAGGGAGGAGGTTTTACTTGATTGGAATTCCCTTGCAAAGGGGAAAAGGTTTTTCCAACCGGGTGGTATATCCGTTAGTAGGGATGGTAAGTATCTGGCTTTTAGTTATGATGTTTCGGGTGGTGAAAACTTTAAACTTTTTATAAAGGATACGGAAACCGATGAGATATTAGCGGAAATCCCAAGGGTTCATTGGGGTGTATTCACTTGGAACGATAAAAACCAGATAATTTATGTGGTTGAAAAGGAGGATACGAAGAGACCTTATAAAATCCTGTTGTACGATTTAAAGGACGGTAAGGATGAGGAGATTCTTAGGGAAGATAACGATGCTTATTTCGTATCCCTTTCAAAATCCTTAGACGGATACATATTCGCAAATGTGGGTAATACCGAAACCAACTTTTCGGTTTTGTTATACCCTTACCATAAAGAATTCTTTCCGGCAAAGAAAGGGGTAAGGTATTATGTTTCTCATGGGGAAGGGGGTTTTTACATTCTGACAAACGAAAATGCGCCAAACTTTAAGGTCTTGTTCATGGACGAAAAAAGCGGGGATTTAAGGCTTTTGATAGATGAGATGGAAGACTCACCAATTGATAACATATTGGTTTTTAAGGATTTCTTGGCCTTAGAATACAGGCACAACGGCTTAAAAACGGTTGGGATTTATAAAGGTGGAAAAATCCAAAGGATAAAGTTTAAGGAGGAACCTTATGCCCTTTGGTTGGAAGACAATTACGAGTACGAACAGAAGTATATAAGGGTTGCATTCTCCTCCTTACGAACCCCAAAAACCATTTACGATTACGATATAGAAAAGGGGAAACTCATAAAGAAATGGGTTGAACCCGTTCCAAATTATGAAAGGGATTTGTATGAGACGAAGAGGCTTTGGGCTATAAGTTATGATGGCACAAAGATACCCATATCAGTGGTTTATCGTAAGGATAGGTTAAAAATGGGTGAAAACCCGTTATTATTATACGGATATGGGGCTTATGGACATCCGATTGAACCCGTTTTTAGCAAATTCATAATCTCCTTGCTTGACAGGGGATTCATATACGCAATAGCCCATGTCAGAGGTGGCGGTGAATTCGGGGATAGGTGGCATAAGGAGGGGAAGTTTGACAAAAAGAAGAATACAATTTACGATTTTGTTGAGTGTGCGGAATACTTGATAATTGAGGGATTTACATCTAAGGGGAAGATAGCGATTATGGGTGGTAGTGCCGGCGGAATAACCGTAGGTGGGGCATTAAACCTAAAACCACACCTTTTTGGTTGTGCGGTTACGATTGTTCCCTTTGTTGATGTTTTAAACACAATGCTTGACCCATCCTTGCCTTTAACCGTTCAGGAATACGACGAATGGGGGAACCCAAACGATAAATACTATTACGATTACATAAAATCCTACTCGCCTTATGAAAATGTTAAACCGAACAAATACCCTCCGGTTTTGGCAATAACCGGGTTATACGACCCCCGAGTTGGATATTGGGAACCCGCAAAGTGGATATTAAAGTTAAGGGAGAACGACACTTCCAAATCACCAAAACTCTTATTAACGGAAATGGAAGCGGGGCATATGGGAATACCGGGTAGGTATAAATATATGGAAGAAGTCGCCATCCGCTACGCCTTCATACTGAAAAACATACCACCCTTATAATATCAAAAGTATGAAGTGGAATAAATACAACCCGGAGGATGCCGGAAAATGGACATTGGTATATAAAACCGTAGGGGAGGATATAAAATTCCCAAGCGGTAAGGATGTATTCGGCGCGACCTCCTTCCAAGGGGTATTTACCCCCTCAGGTTTCCACAGGGGTTCATATATGCTAACCGTTGATGATGGGGATGGAATAGATGCGTTCCCGGTTTTAAAAACCTGTTCCGAAAAAGATGCTTTTGATAAGGCTAAGGATGCGGCAAAAGAAATATCGGATAGGCTTGGGAAGCCTTCGGTAATCCTGATGCATGCGACACCCGGTTTTGAAGAAAGGGTATTGGATGGTATAAACGATGTTTTTGGGAATGAAGTTCCCGTATTCGGTGGGAGCGCCGGAGATGACGACCTTACGGGCAAATGGGAGGTATTTTATAACGGTCAAAGCACGGATTCCGGGTTTTTGCTCGTGGGATTTACGGGTAAGGCCTTTGGACACTTTTTAAGCGGCTATTTACCGACGGATAAAAAGGGTGTAATAACGAAGGCCGAGGGAAGAATTGTTTATGAAATAGATGGAAAGCCCGCGGCAATAGTATATAACGAATGGACAAACGGCCTTATAGAAAGGTATTTGGATAAAGGGGGAGTGGTTCTGGCCGATACCACCCTTAGACCCGTTGGTAGGGTTATAGGAAAAACCTTTGGTGTTCCAAAATACCTGCTATCACATCCCCATATGGTAATACCCGAGAATAAGGCCTTAACTTTCTTTACGGAATTCAAAGAAGGGGATGAAATAGTTTTAATGATCAGCACAAAGGACGCTTTACTGAAAAGGACGAAACAGGTGGTTGATATGAGTTTAAGGGGTAAAGATTTTAAAGGCTTAAAGGGGGCTATATTGATATACTGCGCCGGTTGTGTAGGTGTGGTCATGGATGAGATTAATAAGGCAATAGAAAACTTCAAGGATGGGCTTGGAAAAGATGTTCCCTTTGTGGGCTGCGCGACCTTTGGCGAGCAGGGGTGCTTCTTACCGGAAAGGGAGAACAGGCACGGGAACCTTATGGCAAACACCATCATATTCGCCGAATAATTCGCCTTTATAATATCAAGCGTTATGAAAAGGCTGTTTTTTATAGTTTTTGGGTTTTTGGTAATAGCCTCGTGTAAGGAAAAGGTTAGTATATCCCATACATCCGTGTTTGGTGTTGGTGGGGCAACCGGTCCGGCTTTGAGGAGTTTCTATTCCATACTACCTTCAAACATAACACCCCCTTCATTCCCGGCTTTCTTGGATACAATTAAATACGAAACGGCAATATTTAAGGTTCTCGTGGATGCCCAAGAAGACCCAACGGCACAGGTACAGGTGGGCAATACCCAATTGCAATATTATTCCGATAAAGGTCTGTTTATGTTGGCCGACTCAAATGGCATACCACAAAACATAAACCTTTCGGGTGGAACAAACATAAGGATACATACCGCAAAGTATGGGGAAGATATACAATTCACATTGCCGGATGTAAGTTCACCCGATAGCATATCCGTTGATACCATATTCCATTCCGTTGGTGATTCAATATTGGTTTCTTGGAATGCGGTAAGCGGTGCGGATTCTATACAGGTTTTCTTCAAACTAAACGACCAAAACCCTTATATAAAGAACCTACCCCCAAATGCTACATCCCATTACATACCTTCATCCGCCGTAAGCGATACGGGTACGGCCTTACTAATGATAAATGTCCTAAAATATGTTAAGATAGAAAAGGCTTTAACCCCTTCAACCATGCTGCTTGTGAAAGGTACGGCCTTCCCAATGCCCATTAGAATACAATAATGCACGAGAGGTCAATTTACAGATTTTTGGCGAATATTGATAGATGGGGAATTTATAACCTTGGTGGGAAGGGGAATTACGAGGAAGTGCCGGAATTGGACGATGGAAAATGGCATCCCTTTCCCGATAATATTTCGGAAAAACCCCTAATAGCGGTTGATGGTTCGTATAACTACACCATAAGGAATGTTGATATGGTGTTTGCACTTACCGGTTTGGCATATGTTAAAATCGGTGATGGTTTTAAGGATGAGGGGATATCCTTTGTGGGCAAAATGGAAAAGAATATCCTTAGAAACAAGAATCTATCGGAATTTCTATCCATGTGGATGAGGTTGGCAGAAATAAAAAACCTTTTAAAAATCCTCAAAAACTTAGACGACAACGGCGAATATATGGTTCTCATGGATGGTTCCTTTATAAGCGATGTTATAAGTCCTCAACCTACATACGATTGGATTAAACACTTAGATGTTAAATACGACGAGGTTGAAGACTTAGAGGGGGAGTTAAAGGGTTTAATTAAGGATATAAAGGGTGCTTTCTGGGATGAAGATTTCGTTTTTGTAAGGTTCGCCGAAAGGTTCAGGAATGAAAGGCTACCAATATATGTGTATGCAAACGCCCTACTCCTGTATTACGAATACCTTTCCGCAATAGAACTTTTGGTATCCCTACAAAACCCCATATTCTTTATAACAAAGGATTCCTTTTTGTCCGAGTATGTTAAAAAATGGAATGTAAAGGGGTTTATCACGGATCAGGTTATGTTTAATATTTGCACCTTGGGTAAAAAGGGGTATGCGGAACCGATAGAGGCATCCTTAGAGGAGAAGAAGAGGGAATTGCCGGAGGACTTTGTTGAAATACTTGACATATACATATACCAAACCTTTGTTAGGTTTTCCCCATCTTCTACTTCAACCTACAAAGTTGAGATATTGAATGTTGAACCCGAAAATATTGGGAAGTTTTTGGGATATATAGCCCGACTTTCGCTGGAAGGTTATCCCCTACCCTTAACATGGGTTCATAAAAATGTCGTTATAACGCATAAGGATATGGAATCCATTGCGGATATATTAATCCCCACCCAACTATCACCGAGGACACCCCTCGGATGAAAACCCCTATATTCATAGCTGGTCCCTGCGTAATTGAAAGCGAGGGGATGGTTTTAAAAACGGCGGAGAGGTTAAAAAAAATCTCCGAAAATCTTAAAATAGACCTTATATTCAAATCCTCTTATGATAAAGCGAATAGGACATCCGTTAAGGGTTTTAGGGGTCCGGGAATTGAAATGGGGTTGGAAATATTGCAAAAGGTGAAAGATGAGACCGGTTTAAGGGTTTTAACCGATGTGCATGATTTACACGACATTAAAAGGGTGGCGGAGGTTGTTGATGTTATACAAATACCCGCGTTCCTTTCAAGGCAAACGGATATGTTGGTAGAGGCAGGGAAAACCGGTAAAGCCGTTAATATAAAAAAGGGGCAGTTTATGTCTCCGAATGAGATAATAAAGGCAGCGGAGAAGGTTTTCAGTACGGGAAATCAAAATGCCTGGATAACGGAAAGGGGAACATTCTTCGGTTATAACGATTTGGTAGTGGATTTCAGGAATTTGGTCTGGATAAAGAAGGCGGGTATAAGGGTAATATACGATGCAACCCATTCACTACAAAGGCCGGGTTTATCGGAAAATTCTGGGGGATACAGGGAACTGATTTCGCATCTGGCGAGAGGGGCGGTTGCGGTTGGAGTTGATGGGATATTCGCGGAGGTTCATCCAAATCCAAAGGAAGCCTTATCGGATGCCTCAACGCAAATACCTTTAAGCATGTTTGAGGATTTTGTTAAGATGCTTTTGGATATATGGAACACATCTAAGAACTGGTATCACTTTGAATTTCCGACATAACATTTTTCCATATTTCCATATATCCCACCTCTTCCGCCTTCTCCTTTACGGATAGCATCATTTCAACCGCTTCATCAAACCTGCCCAATTTTGAAAGGGTTTTAGCGTAATAAATTTTTGCAAGGCAATATCTATTCTCAAAGTTTTTAAAACTCAAATCAAATGTTTTAAGGGCTTCCTCAAATGTTTCCCTTGCCCTTTCATACTCTCCCATCAACAAAAGTATATAACCTTTAAGAGCAAGTGTATCCGCATACTCGTTTGGATTAATCTCCTTGTTATAAACCCTTAATATTTCCTCAACCCTACGCAAAGCCTCCTCATGCTCACCCACCTTGGACATCGCGATCGCATAGTTATACCTTAAATGAAAGATCCCATGGTTATCCCTAAATCCTTCCAAAAATGTCAATCCCCTTTGAAAATAAAGTTTGACCTCTTGAATATACCTTTCATTCCCTGTTCTGTCGTAAATTTCGTTAAGAGTGGACAAAAGGTTGCTTATGGCTATTAACATAACCTTTTTGTTCTCCCTCCCAACATCTATTAAACTTTTTAGCATTTTGTATTCCTCAAAAATTTCCCCCTTTCTACTTTTGATAAGGGCCAGATTAACGATGGCCATATCCCGAAAATGGCCTTTATCCCTCTTTATTATTTCTTCAAACAACACCTCGGCGTGTTTGTAATTACCGGAATATAGGTGCATTAAAGCCAGAGTGTTTTTTATTCTTAACTCACTATCAAGGCTTAGTTTTCCCAACCAATTTTTAAGGAAATACTCAATGTCCGATATACCTATTTGCAAATTTTCGCCAATTGGAAAGTTTATCCTATAATAAGCGAGTTTTTCAAAGGCTTCCAAGAATCCATCTGTTCCCTTTGATAGGTTTATGGCCCAATTTAACGCCAATTCAAAGGCCTTTTTCATCTCCTCGTTTTTAATGTCAAGATAATAAACCCTTTCGTGTATGGACCTTACGAGTAGGTTAAAAGGCTCGTAATTATCGGGTAATCTTTTTATAACGCTTAAAAACCTTTCAAAACCCCAATCCTCTTGAAAAATCGCGTAGATTTTATCAACCCTTGGAACTATGTAATCCCCCTCTACATCCAAAAAACCCTCCAAACCCTTAACCTCACCAAACCAATCCCTTTTAATCCTATACCTACCTTCATATACCCCGAATACCACCAAATCAAACAAAAACCTCAACCTGTCTTTCAAATCAACCCTAAGGGAGTTGTATTCCCTTTCTGCCCGAACTATTGCGGATTTTTCCCTAAAATCGCCGGTATCACCTTTTGGATTTAAAGTTATTATCTCCTCAAAAACCTCATCAACCCTTAAACCCACTTCGTTTAATTCGCGGATTAAAAACCTGTAATCCGCGTTCTGCTCCATAACACCCACAATTACCACACCCCTTTGTCTTAAAACCCTTAGAAAATCCTTAACATTGAAATTGAACCTCGTTATAAGGACATACCTTTTACCCCTTTTAAAAGCATCCAAAGGGGTTATTTCTCCACCAAGACCCCTTGTTATACTCTCAACCAAAGAAGAATGGCTTATATACGGCGGGTAGAGGTATAAGGTATCCTTACCGTTAATTACGGGCAATATATCAACCAAGAGGGAATTTTAAGGTTGTTTCAACCTTAGAATACAGTCTATGGGGTTTAAAATTTATTTGGCGTATCCAAGGGGTTTTTGTGCGGGTGTTGATAGGGCTATTGAAATAGTTGAAAGGGCTTTAAAGATTTTTGGCCCCCCTATATATGTAAGGCATGCGATAGTCCATAACCGGTATGTGGTTGAGGATTTGAAAAAGAAGGGGGCTATATTTGTTGAGGATGTGAATGAAATTCCGGAGGGTTCAATTGTTATTTTCTCGGCGCATGGGGTTTCCCCAAAGGTTAGGGAAGATGCCAAGAAGAGGAATTTAAAGGTTATAGATGCCACATGCCCATTGGTTAATAAGGTTCATAAAGAGGTTAGGAGGTTTGCCTCTGAGGGTTATACGATAATCCTTGTGGGGCATAGTGGTCATGTTGAGGTTGAGGGTACGATGGGGGAGGCGCCGGATAAGGTAATACTGGTTGAGGATATAGAGGACGCGGAAAGGGTTGAGGTCCCGGATCCGAATAAAGTGGCCTTAACCACGCAAACCACATTATCCGTAGATGATACCAAGGAAATAATTGAGGTTTTAAAAAGGAGGTTTCCGAACATCGTTCTACCAAAGGCGGACGATATATGTTATGCAACCCAAAACAGGCAAGACGCCGTAAAGAGGTTAGCCGAGGTATCGGATTTAATCTTGGTTATAGGTTCTAAGGAGAGTTCAAATTCCAATAGGTTAAGGGAAGTTGCGGAGAAGAAGGGTAAAAGGGCATACCTCATAGAGGATGAAACATATATAAATCCCAAGTGGCTTGAAGGTGTTTCCGCAGTTGGGATAACCTCCGGGGCGTCAACACCAGAAAGCCTTGTAAGGCGTGTTGTTTGGAAACTTTTAAGCATGGGCGGGGAAAGTGTGGAGGAATTGGGCTGGATTAAAGAAAATGTTAAGTTTGCACTACCAAGCGAAGTCTTGGCATGAGGTTCAGTTTTGTTGTTAATCCGGTTGCCAGATCCGGTTTAAAGATTTATAAAAAGTTCTCAAACTTGGTAGAGGAATACGGATATGCTTATGAGACATTTTACACGGAGGGGAGGGGGCATGCAAGGGAATTGGTAAAATCCGTAAGGGGAGATGTTATAATGGTGGCGGGTGGGGACGGAACATTAAACGAGGTTGTAAACGGGATGATTGATTACAAGATTGAACTACCCGTAGCCCCCATATTTGGAGGTACCGGTTGTGATGTCGCGAGGAGTTTGGGTGTTAAGAGGAAGCCGGTTGAAAGGTTTGATGAAATATTGGGGTTTAACATCAAAAGGGTTAATCCCGTTCTCCTCAAAACTTCCGAAGGTTATAGGTATTTTGTGGGGGTTTCGGATTTGGGTTTTGGGGCCAAGGTGGCTTATAGTTTTGACGGTCTCAGGAGGTTTGGAAGGTTGGGATATGCGATAGGTGTGTTGAATACATTGTACGAATTGGAGCCTTTAAGGGTTAATATGGAGGTAGAGGGTAAATATTACGAGGGGGATATTATAATGGTTGTATTTGCAAATTCTCCGTATTTCGGTGGGGGTATGAAAATCTCCCCAAACTCTTCAATCACTGGACCGACCAAGGTTATAGTGGTTGAATATGTTCCGGTTTATAAGTTTGTATATTATTTCCCGAGGGTGTATAACGGGAGTCACTTGAGGATAAAAGAAATAAGGGAGTTTGATGCTAAGGGTTTAAAAGTTTTTACGCCGAATATACCCGTTGAATGTGAGGGGGAGTTTGCTGGTTATACACCCGCGGAATACGAGGTTGTTGAGGATAAAACGGTTATTTTTGTTTAATCCGGGAATTCCCTTAAAACCTCATCCAATGTGGGCGCATACGCCCCGAGTTTTGAAACGGTTATGGCCGCCGCCTTTGAGGATAGTTTCCCAATGGTTTCCCAATCATATCCCTTTAACCTTCCCCACACAACCCAAGCGAGAACCGTATCGCCAGCACCCGTAATATCATAAACCTCCCTTTTGTATGCGGGAATATGCACCTTTTTATCCCTTGTGATCACCCACATCCCCTTATCCCCCATGGTTGATACCAAGGCTTCCGGATTCAATTTGTTAAATACTTCTGCGGAACCTTCAAGAACATCTTCAACACTCCTCAAATCCCTATGCAATGCCCTTGAAAGTTCGCTGAGGTTGGGTTTTATTATATCAAAGCCCTTAGATTCCCATAAAAGGGACTTTGGGTCTATCGCCTTTAACTTATCGCCAAACTTTTCCTTAATCAGGCGCAAAGTTTCGGGGATTACGGTGCCTTTATCGTAGTTTGATATTACAACCGCATCTACATCCACCTTTATTAAATCCAAAAGGTCGTAGGCATCATCTTCCAAGAATTTTTCCTCGTAATCTATTCTTAAAACATGGTGATGTTTTGACAATAAACGGGTTTTTTTCAATGTCCTAAACTTACCCTTATGAAAGCGGAAGTTTATTCCAAGGCTTTCGCATATGTTTATCAACTTATCCCCGTCCTCATCATCCCCCACTATTCCGTATAAATAAACATTTACACCCAACTTTACCAAGTTTAAAGCGACATTTGCCGCACCACCGGGTAAAAACTTACTACTTTTGTATAAGAATATGGGTACAGGGGCTTCCGGCGAAACCCTTTCAACACTCCCAAAGGCATACTCGTCAAGCATAACATCCCCTATAATCGCTATATTCATAAGTGGGGATTATAAGAGGGTATTACCTGCGGATTTCTTTAAAAACCTTCCCATCCCTCCTGATAAAATAAACCCCTCTCTCTAAGTTTGGCTTCTTGCCGCCTTTGTAAATCAACCTCCCGGAAACATCATAGATTTCAATGGTTTTGCTTTTCGGTTCTTTAAGGTTTTCCGTTATTTTGATGGAACAATAGGGTTCAAAGGTTATAGTATCGGGTAAAACTTCTAAAAAGGGTATGTTTATAGTGTTTATCCTCGTTGTCCAATCCATGATTATCAAGGAATCGGTATAATCAATTACGGAAGGCATGGTAGCCGATACCGTGTATATGTATTCCTTTGTTATCGTATCGTCGCAGGTTTGAAGGGAAGAATTAACTTTGAGTATTGTATAACCGCCTAAGTGCGACCTCCTGGCAACATACCAACCACCCAAATTTTCCAAAACCCTTGCCCTATTTATTGCGGTATCCCTTAAAAGGTTAAAGTTTGTATCAAAAGCCACTAAGCGGAATTGTGCGTATATATAACCGCCCCTCCACTCCCATCTGTCCAGGTCGGCCTCAACGAGTGTGTATGGTTGTATATACTTTCTCATATGGGGTATTCCCGTTGTGTCAATTTTTATTAAATTGTACGCCGAGCCGTCTCCACTGCCGAATATCAGTTTATCGCCCACAATTGTGGTGGAATTCAAGGCAGGGGCTATGTAATCCGATGATATGTACTTTTTAAACCAAATTTGGTTGCCATTTGCATCCAACCTCCCCAATATTAAATCACTTTCCGCACCTATGAGGTAATAACCGCTTCCAATACTATCCGTTGGCACCACACTTGCCGCAAAACCAAGAATCCTAACATCCCGGCCGTATGTTTTAGCCCATACTACACCCCCCGATGTATCAATTTTCATAACCGCCATATGGGATTTCCATGTGGTATCCCACCCTTCCGGATAAACCGCCCCACCTACTATTAAACCGTTCTTTATTAAATTGCTTGGAATTTTGTAAGCAAACCGAGTTTCAACATTATCCCAATTGTACAACTTCCACCATATAAGGTTTCCCAAGGTGTCAAATTTTAAAACCACGGGATAATCAAAGTAATAGGGCGGCATCCTGCCCACATATATGGTGTATATATACCCATTATCGTCCATATAAATGCCTTTAACCCGTGCGGAACCACCCCATCTAAATGTCGTGTCCGCGGAAGTATATGTCCTCTTCCAGATAATGTTAAGATTTGTATCCGCTTCAAAAAAGGTTATATGGGGGTAATTTCCATACGCATAAACCCCTAAGAACCTCCCGTTGTAGAACTTTATACCAACATCCGCACCTATAACATACCCCCAAAGCATATTACCTAACCTCCACTTTTCTTATTCCACCCTTTCCCTTGATAAAGTATATACCCCTCTTTAAGCCCTTTAAATCACCAACCTTTATAAGCCTGCCGCTTATGTCGTATATCTTGCCTTCAAGCGGTGCTTTATCTTCCCTATCCTCCAACACTTCAAGACTTGAACCGCAATTCCCCGTGTTTGACAACGCATCTATCACAAATACCCTGAACCTATAATCACCCGTTTCATCCTCAACACCCACAATCTCACTGCAACCATCACCATCGGCATCCCCCACCGAAAAACCGTAAAGTTGCCCACCCCTGTAATCCCAAAGCAAATTCCCGTTGGCGTCCAATACCTTTAACCCTTCCATTCTTAAAGGTACCAATACCTCGTATCCGGGCGTTGGATCTATGTCTGCTATATTTATACCGGAACCGCTTACGGGTGAATCATATCCCAAAAACTTACTCCACTTTATATTCCCATTCCTGCCATCAAGGGCGTATATGTTGTATCCGCTGTAAGCCAATATCTCAACAACACCATCCCTGTCTATATCTCCAACCGCACCGTTCCATGTCATCGCAAATCCTAAATCCCTATCCCACAGTAAATTACCTCCGTGGTCATATACATATACCTTGTCCAATATTACTATCGCCTCCTTATACCCGTCGTTATTTATATCATCCGTCATTACCAAGGGATAGCCGTATTTCGGTAAAGGGTTGTATATCCTGTTTTCCCCTTTCCATTCAATGGAGCCGTCCAAACCGCTTAGGGCAACAACCCTCCTAAAACCCTCAGGACAGGTCTCCAAGAACAGTATCTCCTTTATCCCGTCTCCGTCTATATCCGAAGATGTTAATGCCTGTATAGGCTCACAAAATGTTGATGTATCCTCTACGGAAAACCACAACATAAATCCCGGCCTCCTAAGGGCGGCAATTCCCCTCCTATAATAGGAACCGAATGATTTATTTATAGCATGCACAAGTTCTACAAGGCTATCGCCGTTTACATCATCTATTGCTGGTATTGGATATGATTCAGAACAAACACCACTACCCAAAAGATGGCTATTACTCAAACGCCCTAAAACGGTGTCTATATCGTATCCAGTGAGGGCACCTTCTTCAAGGTTTTCTCCTAATTTTTTATACCCGAACACTTCCAAATACGACCCTTGCCATTTTGATACGATGAAAATATGGGCAAAGTTATCGGGTCCAAAATTATGGGTTGTATCCAGCCTGTTGTTTTCAACATACCGAAAAATATGGTGTAAGGTTATTATGAATGTGTTTTGGGCAAAGGGTAGTATTGTTGGTTGAACGGCGGTGTTATGAACATACCCCACCACAAAAGTATCACTTCTAACCACAAACCTCCCCACACTCAAATTACCCCTTAACGCCTGCCTACCCGTGTAATCCAAGTTCCCTTGATATGTTTGCCAAGAGCCATAAGCCCAACCACCCGGTATCACCGGGCTAACATACGAATAACTTAACAACATTAACATAACTCACCTCCTGATTATAACCTTGCTTTTACCATTAGCGCGTATGATATACACCCCCTTCTTCTTTATAAACACCTTTTTACCATAACCCCTATTCAAAAGCCTACCATCGGGGGTATAAACCTCGTATTTAACATCTCCTTCACCAAAAACATAAACATCCCCCTTTATGTTTTCAACCTCCGGCGAAATGGGTTTATTCCCGCCACAACTGGCACGAAAGAGGCCCGATCCCGGACAGCGTGGAAGGAAAGCATTATCCTCAAACTCATAAACTATCATATTTACGGGTATTTTTGTGAGTGGTAGGTCTTCCCTCACAACATCCACTGGATAACCAATAAAGCCGGGGTTTGTGAAATCTACATCTATATGTTCGTCCCAACAACTATCCCCGAGTGTTAAATCCTCATCCGTCTTACCATCCGATGACCTTACATTAACAATATATGGGAATACGGTATCTGGGATAAAAGGAATGGACCCCCGTTCTCCTATTTGACCTACTCCCAATATTCCACCGGCGTGTTGAGGATATACGGCATATAGGGCTGTTAGGGAATTCTCGGCAAAGGATTTGTCATAATTCCGCCTATATTGCCTTACCCACAGGGTATCAAGAGCAGGGTTTAACTTTATTATATAAGCCCTTGACCAACTTTCTACGGCCAAAGGTTGGGTTGGTTGCTGAGATAAAAATAGAAGGATTTGGTTATCAAAGGGTTCATATAGTGTGGCATTCCCCACAAAGGCATAATTACCGTCGGGAAGTATGGTTATTTCATATCCATAGGTATGTAAAGTATCAACATCTTCTCCCCTAGCATCAAATAGTACAAACATCTTTTGGTTAATAATATTACCATACACCGTATCCACTTGAAAGACAAAAGATTTTATACCATCGGTTGTGCTTAAATACGGCCTATATGTTCCGCTTATAACCAACCTTCCCTGTCCGTCAATCCTTACAGCATAGGGGAATAAATGACCGCTCGGCGCCAAATACAACCTTGACCACATAACCCTACAATCATCCCTTACTCTTAACAAAAGGACACCATACCTACTGCTGAAAGAGTTGCTATACCCAACTATGAAGAAACCACCTTGCGGGTTTTTCTCAATATATGTGGCAACATCAACCCCATCGCCACCATAAACACAAGCCTTTACAACATCCCCCAAACTATCAACCGCCATAAATAGAAAGTTCTTATCATCCAACCCATTTGTGGGAGGACCCTCGGGAATACCCTTTAATGTGGTATAACCCACCATGGCGTAGGGATAAGGTAAAGCAGTCCCAAAAGGATCGCAACATAAAATCCCATCCCTTATTATTTTTATAATCTTTTCATCGCTTGTATCCGTCCCATACTTGTATGACCAAACTATATTCCCATAAGGGTCTAATCTCATAAGCAATGCATCGGAAGGGCTTGGTGGCCATATATTCGCCCTATACCCACCAACAAGAAAACCTTGCAATGTTATTAGCCTAATTGGTCCAGGTCTTGGGCTAAATATCCTATACAAAGGCAATATGGTATAAAAACCCGATATGTTATAAGTGGGTTCATCAGTGGATGGTTCTTTGTACCCTTTGTCCCTTATAAAGAAACCAAACCTATCAACCTCTAAGAGCATACCAGCACTACCTACGGCAGGAGCATTTACCTTTGTCCCTACGGATACATAACTGAACATCGGTATTACCCGTAATGTCTCGCCAACTATTATAAACCTCCGGGCTATTTCTACCACATCAAACAGTGTATCGGCGCTACCCTCTATCGGGAATACAGTATCGGCGAAGGGTCTCCTATACAGTAGCCAGTTGTCTATGTATTGAGCCTTCACATCACCTATCATTGCGAGAATAATTAACCCCCCCCCTCACCATTTTTGCGGGGAATTTTTTAGTATTGAGGCCTTTTATATCCCACCTCCTGATACGGTAATTATATATCTGAACATTCCATTCCTGTCAAGTAGGTGTTGTGTTGGTAATTTTTTACAAACCTTTCAGCGGTATAATTCCCACTTATGGCTATAACATTAAACATCCTTCCGAGGGAGGAACTCGGAACAAAGGCGGCTAAAAGGTATAGGAAAAAGGGGCTTGTGCCCGTTGAACTTTACGGAAAGGGAGAGGAAAATTTTCACGGTTTGGTAAAGAAATCGGAACTGATAAAACTTTTACACGAAACCCACGGTGAGAGTGTTGTAATAAACGCAAACATTAACGGAAAAACCAAACCCGTTATCATAAAAGACCTGCAATTACACCCCGTGAAAGACGAAATCCTACATGTTGATTTACAGATATTGCACGCCGGCGAGGAAGTTGAGGTTGAAGTTCCGGTCGTTATCGTAGGAGAGGCGCCGGGAGTTAAGGCAGGTGGTGTTATGGAAGTTCTAACAAAATCTCTGGCCGTGAGGTCAACGCCCGCAAACATACCACCCCACATAGAGGTAGATGTTTCCAAATTAAATATTGGAGATGCAATACATGTTAAGGATATACCCACCAAGAACTTTACAATAGCGGAAGACCCCGATATGGTTGTTGTGGTTATAGTTGCGGCAAAGGCCGAGGAAGGTGCAGAAAAAACCACAACCGAAACCACACAAACGGAAGAGGGCAAATAATCCAATTAAGAAATGGATTTGGCCGTTGTTGGTTTGGGGAATTTAGGAGTTGAGTATGCCTTAAATAGGCACAATGTAGGTTTTATGGTTGTTGATTATATCGCAAATAAAGAGGGTTTGGAGTTTGAGGATTATCCAAGTGTTTTTTTGGCAAAGGGAAGGGGTTTTTATTTGGTTAAACCAAAACTCTTTATGAATAACTCGGGTAAGGCTTTACTTTCCGCTCCCATACCGATAAAAAAAATGCCAATACTCGTAATATACGATGACGCGGATTTACCCTTTGGAAAGGTGAGGTTTAAAGTTGGTATAAACTCCATTCCATCCCATAAGGGTTTAAGGGACATATACGAAAGTTTAAACAGAAATGATATTATGAGGTTAAGGATAGGGATTTCAAAGCCCCCACAGGGGGTTGATCTGGCGGATTGGGTCTTGTCAAACTTTTCGGAAGAGGAGTTGAAGTTATTACCGGAAATATTTGAGAAATCATACGAAGTTGTTAAACTCGTGGCTAAGGGTAAGGTGGAATTGGTGGGGAAGGTTTTGTCATGAAGGGTTGGGAATACGGTGCGGAGGTATGGGATTATAAAACCCTCAGTTCTCCGGAGTTTAGGCCTTTAAGCCCTGAGGAGGAAAGGGAACTTATATTAAAGGCGAAAAAAGGTGATAAAAGTGCGAGGGATAGGGTTATAAAGTCCAATGTCAGATTCGTTGTTGCAAAGGCAAAAATTCTTGCAAGGGACTCGGGTGTCCCAGTTGAGGATCTAATCTCGGAGGGGATTTTGGCGTTATACGACGCTTTCGAAAACTTTAACCCGAGAAAAAAGGTTAGGTTTTTGTCATACGCAAAACCCTATGTGGATAAGGCCATGTACAGGTATTTAAAATCCTATAAGGTTTTATCCCATATGCCCACAATATCCCGCAAGGATATGGTAAGGATTATTACTTTGTATCAAAAATTGGGAAGGGAACCTTCGGAGGAGGAAATTGCTAAGGAATTGGGATATAATAGTAAAAAGGTGAAAAAATTAATGGAGGCGGTGGATTGGAAGGTTTTGAGGGTTGAGAGTTTGGATAACGAAGAGCCGGAAAAAAGCGTTTATGACACCTTTTCCTATGCTGCACTAACACCGGAAGATTTTGTTGAAGAGGAATATAACCAAATGAAAATAGAAGAATTGGTCAATGAAATATTTGAGGCGGGGATTTTAAACGAAAAGGAGAAAACGGTTTTGTGGAAACACATATTTGAGGATAAAAATTTGGCACAAATAGCCCGGGAGTTGGGTTATACCCGTGAATACATAAGGCAGATAAAGGAATCTGCCAAAAAGAAGATTTTAGAGAAATTCCCGCAAATGAAGGATTTCTTAGAGTCTTATTAAAGGCCTCCACCAAGGTATTCCGACAATTAACAGTATATAAGATAAGACGGCCAAAACCTTCCAAGAATTGCCTTCCGATTTTGATTTTATAGCTGCCAAATGTGCGGATATTAGAGAAAGGAACATTATTACGGGGTATTCCGCAATGAAAAACCTTAAATAGAATTCTCTCATTACCCCTTGGGAAAAACCATAAGATAGTACAAGATTTATCCAGAGAATTATTCCGATAAGCGCCTGAACATCAAAGGATATGGTGTAAAACCTCAAACCCTTGGGATTGCTTTTAAACACACCAAAAACTGCCCATAAGCCCGTTAAAAACACCACCCACCTTATAAAGTTATGCACTATTAAGAGGATTTCCATTTTATGTTTCTATGAGTTCAACATTTGCCCTCGGAACCACGACCTCCCTTCCGTCCAAAAGTCTAACCTTTAAGACCCTTACGGTTGATTCCGTTTCTATTTTCACAGGTTCGTTCGGAAGTTCCACAACCGTCCCAATTTCTCCAAAGTAGGGGTCCCTTATTATTCTAACCGTCGTGCCTATATCCAAATGCCCGCTTTCCGCTTTATCAACAACTTCTTCTGCAAGATCTACATCTTTGCGAAAGATTATTACCTCGGGTCTTTGAACGCCAGCCCTTATTTGTGTGGCCCCGTTTGAGGAACACTTCAACCCCTCAAACTTTTTAAAAAGGTTAAATGTCCTTTCAGCCATAGGCAATTCACCGAAACCTTCGGTTATAATTAGGGTAAAAGGTACATCCTCGTTTCCCGTAATGGCAACGCCTATCTGATAACCCACATATTCTTCAAGGGTTGAATCGTCTATTGAACCGAGGACAAGGGTTTTTATCCCCACCTCCGCGCATTTCCTAAGGGTTTCTATATCTGCCGTTTTACCACCTACCACTATACAACCCCTCAAATCTTCACCAACCTTTTCGGGTGTTAAAACCTCGTCTGGGGAGTTTACGGGAACCTTTAATATCCCTATTTGCTCACCACCTACCCCGAATATTCCCTGAACCATAGCGGCAACCGTTCTTACAACAACACCCTCATTTGGTATAACCTCCTCAACTATACCGTCAAGGTAAGCCTTAACCTCAACCGGTATGGGGTTTTCCCTCAAAATTATTTGTCCGGTTATCTCGGAATAGTCTTCAAGATAACCGTCTATTGGTGATGTGGCTTCAACCTTAAACAAACCGAAAAATACCTTTGCCCTTGCTATTGCCTGTCCCTTTTTTATGCTTTCACCCTTTTTCACCAATAAAACCCTTGGAACATCGGACGGAGATATTCCCATCTCTCCGGCTAAGTTTTTTGGATAAACCGGTCCGGGAAGCAAAGCCTTGGCCACTATGTCTTCCGCCTTTACAAACTCCCCTTTATTAACCAAAACATCACCCCAAAGGGGCAATCTCCTTTCCTTTCTTACAACGGTTTTTTCCGATACTTTTAATCCGGGAGTATATGCGTGGGCCATGGATGGGTAGTATAAGGGTGTTATAAATCCCAATTAATGAAGAATCTTTTCGCGGTTAAAATTTCTGCCTTATGAGGGATTTGCCGGAAATGGATTTATATGTTTATCCGAGTGTTTTGCGTCTTATATTGTTCGGGGTTATAAGCGCGGTATTTGCATATGTCGGTTGGCTCATGGTATTGGACAAAGAACCCCTGATCGGTTGGGCTCTTACCCTGCTTTGTGCCCCCTTTTCGGCTTTTTTCTTTTTACTGTCGCTCCGCGGCAAAAGGCCAATATTAGCCGTAGGTCGTCAGGGGATTTGGGTGAATCCATTAACCGTAATGAACCTATTGAAAAAACAGGATGGGTATCTGATACCTTGGGAGTTTGTTGAAGGGATTGAGATCGTGGAACAGCGTTATCGCTTAATTACATTTACTTATATCAGATTGTGGTTAAATGAAGATGCGCCTATACCCCAATCAATCTTTATGGGCGTTTATGGAGATAACCTTACAGTTCAATTAACACCTTATGTCCCGTGGGCATTACAAAAAGCCGAAAAGGTTTTGGATGTAGCCCAAAAATACCTTAACTAAACCGGTTGTTTTTCGGAAAGTACCTCTTCAACATAGTTGTATATCACATCCCTAACCTCTTCTATTCCCATCCTTGATGTGGCCGGCTCAAAGAAGCCCATAACTATTAGTTTTTTTGTCTCTATTTCATCCAATCCCCTACTCATAAGGTAGAACATCTGTTCGGGGTCAATTGGACCAACGGTTGCGCCATGCGTTGCCCTAACCTGATTAGCCATTATTTCAAGTCCCGGTATTGAATCAGCCCTCGCCCCGGAATTCAAAAGCAACGCGTGCTCTGAAAGGTATGCATCCGCAAATTTCGCTTCCCTTTCTATGTCTATTAAACCGTGCATTACGGCCCTTGCCGTATCCTTCAAAACCGCCCTAATCATAGATTCGCCCTTGGTATAAGGGGCGGAAAAGTCTAAGTGTGTGGATATATCAAAGTGCTGGGAATCCTCACCGAGTAGAACCTGAACATCCTCTATTTGGGATTCCTCTCCCAAGGGTTTTATGAGGTGTTTTGACATAACGAATTTTCCACCAAACCAAGCGCCGACCAATTGGGATTTACTGTATTTAAGGGTTTTAACCGCCCTTGAAGAGAAAACAACGGAATCCTTATCCAAACTTTCAAGGGCTCCTATCTTTATATCCGCCTCTTCTTGAACATATGTTTCTATAACCTCCGTGTATAAACCCTTACCGCTTGAAAAGAGTACTATTTCACCCTTACTGTTTTTGTTCCCCTCAACCAACACATGTAAGTGTCCCCTACCCTTAACATTCACCCTTATATACAAAGGCGTTTCAGTTTTGAAGTTTTCGGGGAATTCCACCCTTAAAACCCTGTCTATGTTAGCATAATGCAAGGCCACGAATTTGTTCGCGTTTATAGGTACCAAATCTCCAATATTTGCGGATTCCAAGAACTCCCATTTTATCCCTTCGGGTCCGGATATATCAACATTTAATTCCCCTTCAACCAAGTAATCTTCATCCCTCCACCATTTTAGGTTTGTGTATTTGCTTTCGGGAAGGGGCAATTGTTCGTATAACCTCTTTGCTTCCGCCCTTATCTCATCAACCTTTGCCATAGGCGGGTATTTTAAGGTTGAAAATTGACCAAAAAGGTCAGGATAAATTTTATCCGTAAAACCTCTTAACCTTATCCTCCAAGTAGTTTATCAAATATCTTGGGTTTATATCTTCGCCGGTTGCGAGTTTAACCAGTTCGGAGGGTTTGTAAAGGGAACCCTTGGAGTGTATTTTTTCCCTCAACCAGTTTATTATCGGTTGAAATTCTCCCCTTTCAACGAGTTCATAAACCGGTAAATCCCCGTTCATTTTGGCAAAGATTTGAGCGGATATTATATTCCCGAGGGTATAAGTTGGGAAATAACCAAACGAGCCACCGTACCAATGTACATCCTGCAAAACCCCTTCGGATATATTCGGTGGATAGAAACCGAACAGGGATTTAAACTTTTCGTTCCAAAGGTCGGGTAAATCATCCACGGAAACCTTATCGTTTATAACTTCCCTTTCAATTTCAAACCGCAAAATTATGTGAAGGTTGTAAGTTAGTTCGTCGGCCTCAATCCTTATCGTTGATGGCTTAATTTCGTTTATGGCGAATAGGAATTCTTCAAGGGTAATGTTCTTAAACTTTGGGAAGTAATCGGAGAGGTCTTTATAAAACCGCTTCCAAAAGGCTTCGCTTCTTCCTATTATGTTTTCCCAAAACCTTGACTGCGATTCGTGTACCCCAAGGGATACCGCCCCACCCACGGGTTCACCCCAAATATCGGCGGGTAATCCCATGTCGTATAAACCGTGCCCCATTTCGTGGAGTGTTCCAAAAATTGCGGGTGATATGAAGTCCTCCTCGTATTTTGTGGTTATCCTTACATCGTTTGGTGTGATCCTCGTTGCGAATGGATGTACGGCCTCATCCAACCTACCGGAATCAAAGTCATATCCTATGTTTTTTAACAAAAACAGGCAGAACTCCCTTTGTTTATCCTTTGGGAAATGTCCTTTTAGTATTTCCCCTTTGGGTTTTTTACCCGAGTTTAAAACCACACTTAAAAGCCTTAGGGTTTCCCCTTTTAAGTTTGCGAATACCTCACCCACATATTCCGCCCTTAATCCAGGCTCATAAGAATCCAAGAGGGCGTTATACCTCTCCCCCTCATAACCCACATGTTCCGCCATCTCCTTTTTAATGTTTATAAGCCTTTCAAGGTAAGGCTTCACAAGGTTAAATTCTCCCTCCTTCTTGGCCTCAACCCATGCGCTTTCACTCTCGGAAGAAACCCTCGCCTCTTCAACATAAAGGCTTTTCGGTATTTTTGTTAACCTATCGTATCCCCTCCTCCACCAGTAAATGTTCATTTTACCCCTAAGGTCATATTCCCCCTTTTCTGCAACTTCCAACAGTTTCCCAAACCTATCCGATGTCAGGATTTCGTAGATGTATTCCCTAAGCGAGGCATACTGTAATGCCCTGTAATGCGCCGCTTTCTTAGGCATATATGTCCTCTGATCCCACCCGAGGAGGGAACCAAAAGACGAAAATACCGTAACTTTTCTTGATATTTCAAGGAGTTCGTTATAAGCCTCTTTCGGTGCCATAAGCGGGTATTATACCCTTGCACCAATCAACGGGTTTAAAATCCCAAGTATTATGCTTGTAAAAGTTGTAAAGGACGATAAAGAAATCTTAGATTTGCCTCTGGACGAAGCGGTTAAGGGGGAATTTCTTAGCGATAAAAATAGGGTTAAGGTTGAAAGTATTGGAAAGGGGCATACCCTTGTCCTAACTATATCCAAAGACAAGGTTTTGGTGATATATTTCTCGGGGGATGTGGTCATATACCGTTCCTTCGGTTTTGATGTGGAAAATTATATATCCGATAGTTTGTCGGAAACCCTTTCTAAAGTTTTTCAAAACATCGGTTTAAAGGGGGTTGATGGGTTAAATGAAAAATTGGAAGAACTTGAAGATGAAGTTTTTGGTAGTAAATCATATTCAAAACTTGACGAAGCCCTTATAAAAGACCTGTACTTGCACAAAAAATATGTGGATGAAATGAGAAGGTATTACTTTTTGCAAGAGGAAATATTGGAATATTTGGGGATTGAAAAGAGGGTTTTATTCCAAGTGCGCCGCATAAGGACATCCTTAGAAAGGCTTTCCGAATCCATAAACGCGCTAATAGGTATATACCTTGAAATGGTTGATACCACGGCCAACGAAATAATGAAAGTTCTAACAATTGTGGCCACCATATTTATACCACTGTCCTTTATTACGGGTGTTTATGGGATGAACTTTAAGTATATGCCGGAACTCGGATGGAAATTCTCCTACCAGATTTTTTGGGTTTTTAGCATTATATTCGCGGTAATTTCGCTGATTTTCTTTAAGAGAAGGGGTTGGATTTAGTTTTTGAACGACTGTTCAAATCACCCTTAGAATATCCGCTTATGCGAAAACTACTCCCGATATTGCTTATAATATCCTGTACGGGAAGCGGGAAAACGGGAAAAGTTAAAAACGATAAGGGTGTTGAAAAACCCGTCGTTGTAAAAATCGCCAGGCCCGAAAGTATATCAAAAACCATAACGGTTTCGGGTGTAATTAAGGGTTATCCCGATATAAATGTTTTTGCGGATATGCCGGGAAAACTGTTAAGGGTAAATGTATCCGACGGGCAATATGTAAGAAAGGGGCAAATATTGGCACTAATTGATAGGTCGGCGCCTGGTATAGATGTTCAACCCTTAACCGTTGAAGCGCCGACAAACGGATATGTTCAGGTTTTGTTAAGGGATATAGGGGCACCGGTTTCACCTCAAACGCCGATTTTCAGGATAGTCGGTAAGGATAAGATTTCGGTATTATTTGATGTTCCCGAAGTTTTCGCGGGTGATGTAAGGGTTGGGGGGAAAATATGGGTTGAAGGTAAAAGGGGAAGGATTGTAAGGGTTTCCCCCGCACTTGACCCGAGGACAAGGACATTAAAGGTTGAAGGGGAAATAAACGGAAATTTCATTCCCGGGCAATCCGTTTTGGTTGAAGTGGAGGTAAAGAGATCGGATTCAACGATAGTTTTACCCGTTAGCGCCTTTGTTGGGGATAATAAAAAGTCCGTTTTTGTGGTTAACGGTAATATTGCAAAAAAGGTTTTGGTGGAATTGGGGATAACCACATCGGAAGGATATGAGGTTATACGGGGATTAAAGTTTGGAGATACCGTTATAGTTTTCGGGGCAAATGCCGTAAAGGATGGGGATAAGGTTAAAATTGTGAGGTTTGAGAGATGACGAGGTTTTTTGTAAGAAGGTCTACATTTGCCCTCGTTATATATCTAATGCTTATAATCGGGGGAATTTTCGGGCTTATAAATCTACCGATGGATTTCTTACCAAAATTCACATTACCATCCGTTTCGGTTGTGGTACAGTATCCCGGAGCATCCCCAGAAGATGTTGAAAAGAATGTGGTAGATGTTTTAGAGGAAAACCTCTCCATCCTTGAAGATATTGATCGCATAAATTCAACCAGTCAAAACGGGGTAGGCGTTGTTACGATAACATTTAAATACGGGACGGATATTGATAAGGCTGCTTTGGATGTTAAGGACAGATTGAGTTTTGCCTCATCTCTGCTTCCAGAGGATGCAAGCGATCCATTGATTTTAAAGTTTGATATACAACAATTCCCCATAATAATAGCAACCGTAAATTCAACCGAGGAGGATTTCCCCATAAGGGAATGGGCGGAGGATTACCTTAAAGATGAGTTACAGAGGGTTAAAGGTGTGGGTTTGGTTCAGATATGGGGAGGGGGGAAGAAAAGACAGATAAACATATATGTGCATAGGGATAAGTTGGAGAATTACGGTTTAACCTTTGACGGTATGGCAAACCTACTAAAATCCCAAGGCATAGAAATCCCGGCGGGTGAGGTTAAGTATTCGGATAAGGAGATGATACTAAAAATCCCTTCAAGTATAAGGTCTGTGGAAGATTTAAAGGAAACGGTTGTGGGATTTATAAACGGAAGGCCTATTAAACTTTATGAGGTTGCCGATGTTGTTGATGGATACGCCAAGAGGGTTAATTACATAAACCATAAGGGTAAAGATGCGGTTTTGTTTGCCGTCCAAAAGCAAGCGGATGCGAATGTTGTGAAAGTTGCGGATAATGTTAAAAAGAAGTTGGAGGAAATTGAGAGGAAATACCCCGTAAAGTTCTTTATACAAAACGACGGTTCAAGTTTTATAAGGAATGCAATTGCGAACTTAAGGGATACGCTGTTCATGGCGGGTATAATAGTTATTTTCGTATCCTTTGTATTCCTATTGGATATTCGTTCAAGTATCCTTATCGCCTTAACAATACCCTCTTCCTTAATCATTGCGTTTTTATACCTCTTTCTGAGCGGGAGTTCAATAAACATAATATCCCTATCCGCATTGGCATTGGCCATAGGTTCCGTGGTTGATGCTTCAATAGTTGTAATAGAAAACATTTTCTTCCACAGATTAAGGGGGGAGCCCCCAAGGGAGGCTTCCGAGTTTGCGACTTTGGAGGTGCAAGGCGCAATCACCGCTTCCGTAATCACAAACTTCATAGTTTTGCTACCCCTGTTTTTTATACCGGGATTTATAGGCGTGATTTTCAAAGAGTTGGCGACAATATCCGTTATAGTGTATCTTACGAGTTTGTTTTTGGCCTTAACGATTATCCCCTCCTTGGCGGCAAACCAAATAAGGTTAAAACCAAAAGAGGAGCCCGCATGGTTTAAACCCGTGGAGAGGGCATACAATCAATTGGTTAAGTTTGTCGTTAAAAGGAGGTTCGTATTTTTGGGTGTGTTTGTTTTAATACTTTTAATAGCCGCATCCCTTTGGAGGTTTGTACCCACGGATTTCTTCCCACAGGCGGATGAAAAACAGATAAGGGGAACCTTGGAATTGTCAAGGGGTACATCCCTTGATAAAACCTACGAGATGGTTTTACCGCTGGCCGAAAAGGTTTATAAAATGCCCGAGGTTAGGGAAGCGGTGTTCAGGGTAGGTCCTACGGAATCGGGATTTGGGGCAGCCTTTGGAAATGTAGAAGCGCCTTATACCGCATTCTTTGTGGTCAGGTTAAAGGATGACATAAAGAAAAGCACCTTTGAAGTTGCGGATGAGATTGAAAAACTCGTAAAGGAAATACCCGGCGTTGAAAGGTATGAGGTATCCGCAACCAGTCAAGGCTCTCAAATTCTTTTTGGAGGTTCAAGGGGTGCGGTTGTTAGGATTTATGGTGATGATATTAAGGTTTTGGATAGTTTGGCAAACATTTTGGCGGATTATATGAAAACCGTAAAGGGTTTAAAGAATGTTCAAACATCCTTTGGAAATCCAAGACCGGAATTCGTTTTAAGTATTGACAGGGATAAGGCTTACTCCTATGGTCTTACACCAACACAAGTTGCGGGGTTTTTAAGGTATGTCTTAACCGGTCAAAACCTCTTCACCCTTAAATCCGGAGGGAAAAACATTGAAGTTTGGATAACCTTGAAAGAAAAGGATAAGGAAAACCTTGATAAGGTACTATCCCTAAGTATAAACACACCTGTTGGTTTGGTTCCATTGTTGAACTTCGTAAAGGTTAATGAAGGGGCTTCACCTATTAGAATAGACAGGTGGAATGGGAAAAGGTATATTGAGGTATCGGGTGAGGTTGTGGGCAGGCCTTTGGGTGAAATAACAGCGGATATAAGCAAGTTTTTGAGAAACTTTAACCTTCCGAGGGGATACTCTTACGAGTTTGGAGGGGCAATACAGAGGCAGGCGGAAAGTTTTTCCCAATTGGGGGTTCTACTAATAATCGGTTTGATACTCATATATTTAACCTTATCCGCCCAGTTTGATAGTTTCAGGCAGGGGGTAATAATATTTATAACGAGTATTCCCTTTGGTTTGGCGGGCGCTTCCCTCGGCTTTCTGATTTTTAGGCAACCCCTTTCAATTACGGGGTTCATAGGGCTTATAGCCTTAACCGGTGTGGTGGTTAATAACGCCGTTGTAATGGTTGATTACGCAAACATACTCATAAGGAGGGGTAAAAACAAGTTTGAAGCGATAATAGAATCCGCCACGAGGAGGTTGAGGCCTATACTTATGACTACTTTAACGACATCACTTGCGGTTTTACCCTTGGCGGTTATAAAACAGCAGGGTTCGGAATTTTGGTCGGGCTTGGGTGTTGCTATATTTGGCGGGTTAAACTTCTCTTTAATAACAACCCTTTTCGTTGTACCCGTAATATACACATTCTTAACACCGGAAAGGAAGATAAAGGGGAGGTAGCATAAATACAATCCAAGGGAAACAAACAACAACCTTAAAATCCCTGTATGCCCTCCGTTGCCATAATGGATGATATTGACGATTCGGGGGTTGAACTTTTAAGGCAAGAGGGTTTTGAGGTTTTAGAAAGAGAGGGGTTTGAGAATGCGGATGCCATAATTGTGAGGAGTGCAACAAAGGTTAATAGGGAATTCATTGATAGGTGTAAAAACCTTAAACTAATAGTTAGGGCGGGTGTTGGGCTTGATAACATAGATGTTGAATATGCCAAGTCCAAGGGTATAGAGGTGAGAAATACCCCAAGGGCAACTTCAATTTCCGTTGCGGAATTAACCGTAGGTTTAATGCTTTCCGCCTTGCGGATGATACCTTATGCCCACTCATCAACAAAGGCGGGTAAATGGGAGAAAAAGTCTCTTAAAGGTAGGGAGATATACGGGAAGGTTGTGGGTCTTGTAGGGCTTGGAAACATAGGTTTGGAGGTTGCAAAAAGGTGCGAGGCTTTCGGTGCGGAAATAGTTTATTACGATGTGGTTGATAGGGGGGTTTATAAAAGGTTGGAATTCGGCGAACTCTTTGAAACCGCCGACATAGTGTCCTTACACCTACCTTTAACGGATGAAACCCGTGGGATTATAAATTACCCATTACTTATGAGGTTAAAAGAGCAGGCGGTAATCGTCAATACGGCAAGGGGTGAGTTAATACCAACCGATGATTTAGTAAGGTTTTTAAAGGAAAGGAGGGATGTAATAGCCGCCCTTGATGTGTTTGAAAGCGAACCACCACCAAAGGAGATTTTGGAATTGGATAATGTCATACTCACCCCGCACATAGGTGCGCAAACAAAAGAGGCACAACTCAGGGCATCAACCGAGGCGGCAAGGATAATTATAGAGTTCTTCAAGTGAAACCTTTAAAGGTTTTCGTTCCCAAAAATCCAGACCCTATACCCTATGAAAACCTATGGAATGTTTTACAGGAAGAAAGCGAAAGGGTTTTAAAAAAAGACTTGATCTTTGTGGGTGAAGTTTTTATACTGATAAAGCAAGAATTTGAAATTTACGGGGAAAAACATATCAGGAAGGCTTTGGTGGGATTTCTCAACAAAGGTGAATATAAATTTTATCCACACGAGGATGTGTTCCCCGAGGGTGTTGAGTTTTATAAAGGGATTTTTAAAGATTATGAATACCAGTTTGCCCCGGTTATGTGCATATTTAAAGATGAAGAAAAAGTCGTATCGTCCCTAAGAGAAGGGGAAAAAATAGGGGAGTTTGAGTATAAAGGTGTCAAAACCGAGGTTTTCTTAACCGATTTCAAAGGGGAAATACCAAAGGATATTTATATTGCGGATGGACATCACAGGTTTGAAGCCTTAGAGGGGGATGTTTTGATAGCGCTTATGGATGTCAATGACCCAAACCTGTTTATATTGCCAACGCATAGGCTTATAAGGATTAAACTCTCGGAATTAAAAAGGTTTTTAGAGGGGAAAGAAATTGATATTCTTATTTTGAGTTCGGAAGAGGTTTTGGAAAGTGTGATTAGAGAGGGTTTAATCCCATTAATCATTTTACCCCACAATGGCAAACCCTTGGGGTTTATACCGAGGAGAAAAGATGATGCCCTTATGAATGTTCCCGCTTACATATCGGATTTTTACATTTTTGAGGGCAATTACGATTTAATAGTTGGATACGAAAGGGATTTAAAAAGGGTTTTAGAAGAGGGTAAAGAAAAGAGATTTTTAAGCGTTATCCTTTCCCCAACAAAACCAATGGATGTTTTAAGGGTTGCGAATGAGGGCAAAAGGATGCCGAGAAAATCAACGGACTTTTATCCAAAGTTGGTTGCCGGAATGTTTTATGCAAAACCTTGAAAAACACACCCCTTATAATGCCCACGCTCAATTGTGAAGGTAGATTGTTTAAATTCCACAAGGTAGATTAGGAACCCGAGTTGTAAGTTAATAAATTAGTAAAGTTAGGCATTGTGTGGAGGGGTAAAATTTTTGGAAAAGTTCAGCAGTGCAAGTTTTTTGATACACCAAAAGGCCCATTGCTCCACCTCCGAGCCAAGCCGGGGCCTTGAACCCCCTTCCCACCACTACCCACTTGCCCGGGTCGGTGGAGCCCTTTCAAGGGTGGGTAGCCCCTCCCACTCATTTTACTTACCTACCATTTACCTCTTTACCACCCACCGCACAACCCTTTAATAAGTAAAACAAGGGTATAATACCCGCTTATGGAATTAAGAACCGAAGAAGTTGTGTTGAACATGGGTCCTCAGCACCCTTCAACACATGGGGTTTTAAGGTTAATTTTGCACCTTGAAGGTGAGAAAATAATAAAGGTTGAACCGGTTATAGGCTATCTACATAGGGGGGTAGAAAAATTATGCGAGCATAGAGGTTATGACAACATAGTTCCAATACTTGAAAGGAACGACTACTTGGCACCTTCTTTAAATACCCTACCCTTCGTTTTGGCTGTGGAAAAAGGTGCAAACATAGAGGTTCCAAAAAGGGCACAATATTTGAGGGTTTTGCTAGCGGAAATTGAAAGGATAACATCGCACCTCGTGGCAATAGGGACATACGGTTTGGATTTGGGTGGTGCCTTTGGAGGTGGTACAAACTTGGCTATGTTCTGTTTTAGGGATAGGGAAAAACTCTTGGATTTGAAAGAAATCCTTACGGGTTCCAGGTTTCACCCGAATTTTGTATTCATAGGTGGCGTTAGGTACGATGTTCCGGCGGGTTTTGATAAAAAGGTTAAGGAAACCGTAAAATATTTAAGGAAATCCTTTGAAGATTACGAACCATTTCTAACAAATCCGGTGTTTAAGGCGAGAACCCAAGGGGTAGGCGTTTTACCAAAGGATTTAGCCCTAAAACTCGGGACATCTGGTCCCACTTTAAGGGGGAGCGGCGTTCCCTATGACATAAGGAAAGCCGACGGTTATTCGTCCTATAACGACTTTCAGTTTAATGTTATAACCCTTGAAAGCGGGGATTCATTTGCGAGGGCAACCGTAAGGTACTTGGAAATGTTTGAGTCTTTAAAGATTATAGAACAGGTGATAGATGGATTGCCGGAAGGCCCCATAAGTTCCCGTATGCCCGTAAAAACCCCGGTTGGTATAAAACTCCCACCGGATACCTGGGTATATGCAAAGGTTGAAAGTCCAAGGGGTGAGTTGGGAGCGTTTATTTATTCCGATGGAAAGCCTCAACCTGCGAGGGTAAAACTCCGTTCCCCATCCTTTTCAAACCTTATGGCCATACAACACATATTGCCGGGGCATTACATTGCGGATACAATAGCCATTTTGGGTTCCCTTGACCCCGTATTTGGAGATGTAGATAGGTAAAGATGGATAGGGGAACAAGGCTAATACTATACTTCGTTTTTGTGTTTGTTTTTTTCTTTGTATGGGATTACTTTGTTTTGAGGCCTAAGAGGGAGGCCCTTTTAAAGGAAAGCGAAAAAACCGAGAAGGTTGAAAAAAAACCAAAACCCGATGTTAAAGAAACAAAACCGGTCATAAAATCCGCCCCTAAAATAGCGCATTTAAAGTTTAACGGATACGAATACTTAATAGATTTAAACACGGGGGCGATTTTCGGATTAAACGATAAAAAACACAAGACTCAGCCCTCCGGATACATAGTTAAACCCCTACGCGTTGATTCGCAAAGGGTTAAAGTTATTAAGAACGGGATTATAACTGATAGATTTGAGATAACACACCTCGGTAATTTTAGGCTAAAAGTGGTTTTAAAAGGCGAAACACCCTTTGAAATAACCACACCTATAACGGAATACAATGGTTATAGTGGTGAAAGGAAACAACTCTTTATACAATATTTGAACGGAAAAACCAAAAAATACGATTATAAGAATGCAAATATGGACTTTTATACGGATACGGTAAAATGGATGGGTTTGAGGTCAAGGTATTATTTGGTATCGGTATGGGATTTTAAGGGCTTTGCATCATCATTTAAAGATGGCGATAGGATAACCATAAGGTTATATCCGAAAGTGGATAAAGAGTTTTACATCTTTTTTGGACCCGCGGAGAGGAATTTACTCTCCGGAGAACCCAATATGCTGGCGGCTTTTGACCTCGGGGGTGGGTGGTCCACATTTATCGCATGGCCCATATATTGGGCCTTAATATGGTTTGAAAATTTAACAAAAAATTACGGACTTGCCATAATCCTTTTGGCAATACTTATAAAAATCCTAACATCACCCCTATCAATAAATATATATAAGTCCTCCCAGAAAATGCAAAAGTTAAAGCCAAAACTTGAAAAAATACAAAAACTCTATAAGGATGACCCGGAAAGGTTGCAATGGGAAACGATGAAACTTTACAGGGAAGCCGGTTTTAACCCTTTGAGCGGGTGTTTACCCTTACTCTTGCAACTCCCCATATTTTGGGCGTTATACCAAGTTTTACAAAACGCAATAGAGTTAAAGGGGGCGGAATTTCTATTATGGATAAAGGATTTAAGCCATAAGGACCCGTATTATGTTCTCCCAATAGTTATGGGAGGTATAAGTTTATTGAACGCATACCTTCAACCGGGTTTGGACCCGCAGGCGAAAAGGACATCAATGATCATGTCCGCCGTATTTGTGTTTATTTTCCTAAATTTTCCCGCGGGTATAGTCCTATATTGGTTAATATATTCCCTTTTGGGTATTGTCGAGCAGAGAATATACAAAGCGTTATGGAAACTCTAATCGTAAGGATACTAATCAGTCCGTTTTTGATACTATCCTTAACATTTCACGAGTTTGCCCATGCTTGGAGTGCTTATAAACTGGGGGACCCAACCGCAAAGTATGAGGGTAGATTATCGTTAAACCCTTTGGTGCATTTGGATTGGATAGGCCTTTTAATGGTTATCCTCGTGGGGTTTGGTTGGGCAAGGCCCGTACCCGTTAATCCCTACAACTTTAAAAACCCCTCATTGCACACATCCATAGTGGCATTTGCGGGCCCCCTTTCCAACATAATTTTGGCCTTCATAGGTGTTATAGTTTCAAAGTTTATAAACCCCGTAGGAATCGATACATTTGTGTGGATAAACATATATTTGGCGGTTTTTAACCTTATACCCCTTCCACCATTAGACGGTTGGAGAATCCTCCAAGGTTTGTATCCGAGGTTTTACGGCGATTATTCCCTTGAAGTAAAACTTTCCTATGTATTACTCGGCATCATCTTTGTTTCCATACTAACCCCAATTGATATAATAGGGTGGTTCCTTTATCCAATTTCATCGTTTATTTATCTACTTTTGCACTCATTGGTATGAAGTTAAAATCGGTTTTGTCCTTTTCCTTGGGAACATTAATAAGTAGAATCTTGGGTTTTTTCCGGGAAATGGTTTTTGCCTATGCCCTCGGTTCAACATACTACGCCGATGCTGTTGTTGTGGCGATAAGGATACCCACGATGTTGAGGGGAATCCTCGCCGAGGGGATCTCGCAAAATGCCTTTATACCGATTTTTACAAGGTGGAAAGACAGAGGGCTTTTATGGGCTTTAATATTTATAGTTTTAACCGCAACAGCAATTGCGGTTTTGTTGGGTGTTTTACTTTCCCCTTACATATTAAAAATCATGGTTCCCGGATTCGTTAAGGACCCGGAAAAGTTTTCATTTACATTATGGGCAATGGTTATAACATTTCCCTCTTTATTCTTCATAAGCGCCGCATCCATAGAAATGGGGATTTTAAATTCAAAGGGTAGGTTTTTCTTATCGGCCATTTCACCGGTATTCTTCAATCTGGGGATGATAATCATGCTCGTATTTGCAAAGGACTATCCCATACTCGGGGCGGTTTCGTTTTTGTTCGGTTGTTTTTTACAATCCCTGTTTTTATTGTTTTTTGTAGGGGAAAAGTATCAAAAACCCGATTTTAAACATCCCGCCATTTCGGATTTTTTAAAAAACTGGCTATCCTTGGGTTTAAACAGCGGATTTTTACAATTGGCAACATTTGTGAATACATTTATAGCATCCTTCCTACCCACGGGTTCGCTGGCATACCTAAACTATGCTTTTAGGTTGGTTCAACTACCCCAAGGGCTGGTGGGGGTATCCTTTGGGACGGTTTTATCAAAGGAAACATCGGAAAACGAAGGATTATCATTACAAAACCTTAAAAAATCCCTTGTAGTTGCCTCCGTTTTGGCGATAATGTTTGTTTTAATTTTGGGGCTATTTGGGGAACTCATAATAAGGGTTTTGTTTGTTAGGGGAAAATTTACGGTTGAGGATGCCCATAACACATATATGGCGGTTGTGGGTTATTTAACAACCGTTCCGTCATTTATATATTCCTCAATATTTCTATCCCACCTTTTCGCGATTTTTAAGAGAAAATGGGCGAACACCGGGTTGGCCATATCAACGATTGTAAATATCATATTTGCCCCCATTTTGGCAAAACTCCTCGGATTTGTGGGGATAGCATTGGCGGTTTCCCTATCCCAGAGTTCCGCCATAGCATACTGGTCAATTAAAACCTTGAACTTAACCCGTTTCTCATCCCTTGTAATCTTTGTGCTTTTATTAACCCTTACCTTTTCGTTGGTTTTAATACTTTTAAATCTACCTGTTTAACATCCTTTTTGTCCTTTCTAACGCATCTTTTGCCTTATCAAATGTTGGATCCTCCCGCAAAGACATCTCAAAATACTCCAAAGCCTTTTCGTAATTCCCCTTTGAATACTCGTTTAAACCCAGTTTGTAGTAATACTCGGCTTTTTCCCTATTGCCTTTTTTCACTTCCACAGGTTTATCCGCAGGTTTTTCCGAACCACCACTTTTATACACATAAAGGGTTTCCACCTTAACAACCTTTTTAACATTTACATCCCGCCATTTTAGTGAAAGGTTTATAGAAAACAGGGGTTCAAGTTTTATAATATTAACCCCCAACTCAACGGATACACCCAAAGGGAAATCCCTCACGATACCCTCCAAACCAAGGGGTATATAAAACCCATAGTTCAAATCCCCTTTTTTATACCCCAAAACCGCACCCAAACCCGAATAAAAGAACAGATTATCAAACATGTAGAAATTGCAAGAACCCAACCCCTGGGCATAAAAATCCAAATAATCCTTTAAATACACACCCATTCCCGAACGGGCTTCCAAGGAAAATTTTTCCCTATAAACTTTTAAAGAAACACCAACGGGTTCCCCGATCAAAACACCCGCCGACCATCCGGATAAAGATACCAAAAGCACCATAAACATTAGGAATTATAATCGCGTTTATAATAGTGGTATTGGATAGGGCTTTAAATACAAACACCCAGAAATATAGGGGTATGGAGGAAATAACCCATGAGGATTACTTAAATTTTTTAAAGAAGCATGATACGGTGGAAATTGAGAATGTTAAGATAAAACTCCAAAAAAGTTGGAAAATCAAATCTTATGGGCCCCCACCGGATTATATTCCTGAACGCACAACCGTTTGGAGTTTTCCCGATCGCGGGAATTGGGCTACACACAAGGGAAATTATAGGGGGAATTGGTCTCCATACATTCCAAGGAATTTAATATTAAAATACACCCAGCCGGGAGACTGGATACTTGACCAAATGATGGGCAGCGGAACAACGCTAATTGAGGCAAAACTACTGGGAAGGAATGCAATAGGGGTAGATATAAACCTTGATGCCGTAATGGTTGCGAGGAATCGGCTTGATTTTAGTTATAAATCCCTTTTTTCAGAATATAACGAACCTATAATAAAGACATATTGGGGCGATGCAAGAAACCTTGATAAAATCCAAGACGAAAGTATAGATCTGATCGCAACCCATCCCCCATACGCCAATATAATATCCTATACCAAGAACAAAAAGCAGAGCGATGACCTTTCGCGATTACCTTTTAGGGAATACATTAAAGAAATGAGGAAAGTTGCGGAGGAATCTTTTAGAGTATTGAAACCCGGCAAGATATGCGCCATTCTTATAGGCGATACGAGGAAACACAAACATTATATCCCTATATCCTTTATGGTTATGCAAATATTCTTAGAGATAGGATTTATACTAAAAGAAGACATAATAAAGTTGCAGTGGAATATGAAAACTACCAGAGAGAAATGGAGAGCAAAAGAATACGAGTTTTATCTAATAACCCACGAACACATTTTTGTTTTTAGAAAACCCGAAAACGAGAAGGAATACAAGAAATACAAGTTAAGCACAAAATGGTGGGGAAATGGCAAGGTTTAGAGAGTTAGGATTTTCAAGTTTTGATAACTATGCAAAAACTTTTTTTGAAACATTGTTAAAAACGAACAAAACTTACGAATATTTTGTAAATTGGGATAAGGTGAAGGGAAATGTAAAAAAATATTTATATGAAATCCAACTCTTAAACTCCTTAACCAAAGTGACGGGGGAAGAAGTGGAAAAACATCTTATAGAATTATTGAAAAAATATCCCAAAACGGTTGAGGTGATTCCTCTTATCGTTGCCGAAAGGGTTAATGATAAAAAGAAAAAGAATGATGAAAAGATTGACATATTTGACCCGGAAATAGAAGATTATATAACCTTGGAATTTGAAAAAAACAAGGTGAATGAAGAAACAATTCTCAAAATTGTAGAATTTTGTAAGAAAACGGGAATTCTGGAATTATTTCAAAATATAAAGGATTTATACGATTATCTCCTTGGGGTTGAGGTGGGCATGGATACGAATGCCAGAAAAAATAGAAGTGGTGCAATTTTCCAAAAAATGTGTGGGGAAAAGATTAAGCAATTTTTGGGTAAAGGATACAAAATTATAGAGGAAGATCCCAAATTTTCACTATTTGAAGATAAAAACAAAAAGCACGATTTTGTAATTTACAGGGGTGAAACCCCCATTCTTATAGTTGAATCCAACTTTTACAATGTAGGGGGAAGCAAGCCTATTTCTATAGCAGAAAGTTATATTGAAATGAACAGGAAAGCAAAGGATAAGGGGATAAACTTCCTATGGGTTACCGATGGACCCGGATGGCAAGATATGAAAGAATCCCTTTTAATGAGTATGAAAGAAATGGATTGGATATTGAATTTTAAGATGTTGAATTTGATAACGAGAATTATTCAATATCCCACAAACAAATAAAACAACAGTATAATACCGGGTTTATGAGGGAATACGAGGTGGCTTTATTGCTAAGCCCCCAGCAGGACGAAGAATCCCATGCTGGGTCCATAGAAAAGGTAAAGGACTTTATTGTGAAAAACGGCGGGGAGATTTTGGAAGAGGAGGATTGGGGTATCAGAAAGTTGGCATATCCCATAAAAAAGCAAGAATACGGAAGGTATTACTTCATACGGTTTAAATCCACCCCGAATGTCGCCTACGACTTAAACAATCATATAAGGCTTATGAGGGCGTTTTTAAGGCATATGATAGTAAGGAGGGATGACTGATGGGTGAGGAAAGGTCTATGCGCATGCCCAATATAAACTTTGTTATACTGAGTGGGAGGTTAGTTGCGGACGCGGAGAAGAGGGTTTCAGGTAATGGTAAAGAATTCTTAAAACTGAGGATAGCGGTGGATCAGAGTTTCAAAAGGGGTGACACTTGGGAAAACGATACCCTATTCATAAATGTTTTGTATTCCATGCGGGACAGCCTTAGAATGGATGAAGTGCTTAAAAGGCTTTTGAAGGGGGTGCCCGTTGTGGTTGAGGGGAAATTGAGGTATAGGGAATGGGAGACGGAAGGCAAGAGGTATCAGGATTATTTCATAAACGCTTATAGGGTTCAGATTTTGGAAAGGAAGGTGGAGCAACAAAGTGAAGAGGGGCCTTCCGAGTTGGATGAAGAAGAGGGTTTGCCCCCTGAGGATATACCGTTTTAAAAGGAGGTGAAGCATGGGAAAGAAAAAGGGAAGGACATTTGATTATAAGGATGTGGAGACTTTGAGCAAATATATTTCGCCTACTGGTAAAATCCTTCCAAGGAAATATACAAAACTCTCCGCGAAGGAGCAGAGGAGACTCGCAAAAGCCATAAAGAGGGCGAGGATAATGGCGTTATTACCCTTCGTAAGGGAGTATGTGGTATGAAGTACATGAACATACTGTTGGTTAAAGATGTGCCAAAACTCGGAAAAGCGGGGAGTGTCGTTAAAGTTAAATGGGGATATGCCAAAAATTACCTAATACCTAAGGGCTTCGCGGTTGAAGCCACGGAATCCGTCCTGAAATCCCACGAAAATATGCAAAAGATGAGGCAATTATCCCTACAAAGGAAAAAGAAAAAGATGGAAAAGTTGGCTTCCGAAATATCCAAACAGAAACTACTATTCATACTCAAAACAAACGAAGAGGGGAAACCTTATGGTTCGGTCTCACCTTCGGATATAGCAAATAAATTGAAGGAAAAGGGCATAGATGTTGATAAGAATATGGTTCAAACGGAACCCATTTCGGAATTTGGGACATTTCAAGTACCCATAAAACTCCACCCCGAAGTTGTAGCAACGGTTAAAGTGGTCGTAGAACCCGAGAGATGAAAAACCTTATTGAATTAGAGGTTAAATCCGTAGTTATGATAAGTACCGCAGAAGGCATACCTCAGGCTTTCGCGGTAGTTTTAAAAGAGAAAAATGGCTCCCGTTTGTTACCTATATACATAGGGGGTTTTGAGGCCAACGCTATACAAATGGCCAAAGATGGTGAAAAGTTTGAAAGGCCTTTAACCCACGATTTAATAGTTAATATCATAGAATCCTTGGGGGCAAGGGTTGAGAGGGTTGTAATAAACGACCTAATGGATAACACATTTTTCGCAAGGATAATCCTCAGTAAGGATGATAGGACCTACAGCATTGACGCAAGGCCATCGGATTCCATAGCGGTTGCCCTTTTAACAAATGCCCCTATATATGTTAGTGCCCATGTTTTAGAAGAGGCAGGGGAATATTCCGCAGATTGGGACGAGGAAGGCCAAGGGGATTGGGAATAACTCTACTGGTAATCTCCTTACCCAACGACCTTGAAGTGTTGTATTACGCTTTTGATTCCGCGTGCACCTTTGAGTGTAGGTTTAATGGTTATATAGAGTTTTCCGGTATAAGGAATCCCCAATTGGAAAACTATATATTGTTGAAATACGCAAACACATCACCGGAATGCACAACCCGTATAAACATCATTTCAAGCCGTGTGTCTTATAGTTTTTCTTGGATAAATTACAGAAGGGAAGCGGAGGTTAAAATGATAGTAAAATCCTGCGATGGAAAGGTGGCGTATAGGTATGGGAAATACTCGGATAGGGTACCTTTCAACAGAACGAACGATGTAAGGGTTCCGGGAATTTCGCCGGATATAAGCACATTAACACCCCCGTATTTTGAAATAGGTATTACGAGTTTGATAGTTTTAGGTATTTTATATGCCTTTTATGTAATAGAAGGGCAATGATGATGTTTAAGTTTACGGCGGTAATAAGGCTTTTGGAGGATGGGGATTATGAAATATACTTTCCGGCAATAAAGGGAATTAGAGCAAGGGGTTTTACGGTTATTGACGCCATTGAGAACGGGGAAAGGGCTTTAAGGGGGTTTTTAGAAGGTAAAATAAACAAAGGTGAGGATATACCATTGGATGTTAAAACCGTTTCCGTTAACACCGAGGATTCCGAAGAAATAATCATAACCAAAGTGGTAGTTTTCATTGATGAAAAGGGTATGCTTGAAGCGTAATGAGAATCCTAATCCTTGCGGATGCGTCCGTATCCCACCCATACAAATGGGCTAAAATTTTGGAAGACCTCGGGAATGATGTAAGGATATTAACATTTGAAAAACCTTTAAATCCCGACCTTGCGGAAAGTTTAAACTTACCTTTGGGAAAGTTTAAGTATATTTTTGGAATGCCAAAGGTTGCGGGATATATAGAAAGGTTTAAACCCCATATCCTGTTCTCCCACTTTTTACCCAATTACGGTTTTATATCGTCTTTTTTTAAAGGTTTTAAAATCTTGGCCCTTTGGGGTTCGGATATAATGGCATGGCCTTACAAATCCCCCTTACATAAAAAATTGGCCCAAAACATTTTAAAAAAATTCAACATTATAGTATGCGATGCCTTAGTTGTAAGGGATATTCTTGTAAAAGATTTTGGGATTTTGTCCGAAAAAATATATGTTATTCCCTTTGGAGTTGAAAGGGAAATCAGGGAAAAACCCTTAAAGGATTTACCTACGGATGTTTTAACCTTTGTGTCAACCCGTAGGATTGAAAAACTGTTTAATCACTTTGAAATTTTGAGATTTATAAAAAAACTTTCGGAAAGGTTTAAGGTTAAAATCTTATATCTAAACGACGGTTCTTTGAGGGAAGAGGTTATAAGGTTTGCAAAGGATATGAAAATAAATTTTGAATATCTCGGGAAGGTTCCATACGAAAAATATGTTGAGGTTTTACAAAACTCCCATTTTTGCATATCAATACCTTCAAGGGATGCAACTTCGGTATCTCTTTTGGAATGTATGGCTTTGGGAAGCGTCCCATTGGTTTCGGACATTCCCGCCAACAGGGAATGGGTGGATGATAACGGGATATTAACAAAGCCAAATGCGGATGAGATGTTTAAGGGATTTATAAACCGGTTTAATTGGGATTGGTGGAAGAGGGCGAGGGTAAGCAACAAAAAAATTGTTATGGAAAGGTGTAATTGGGAGGAGAATGTTAAAGGGTTTTGGTTTAATGTATTTAAAGAACTCAGTGTCTGAAAAGCCTTTTGCCCGTAAAAACGAGTTTTATACCCAATTCCTTTGCCCTTTTCATAACCAATTCATCCCTTATTGAACCTCCGGGTTCAACGACCACCTTTATACCAAACTCATGGGCTAATTCCACCGAATCGGGAAATGGGAAAAATCCATCTGAAACCAAAAACCCACCCTTTGCGTTTTCCCCAGCCTTTTCAAGGGCCACCTTCACCGCGGTAACCCTATCCACAAGGCCACTACCCACACCGAATAGGGTTTTATCCTTAACCACAACCGCCGCGTTTGACTTTGCCCATTTCACCATTTTTAGACCGAACAATATATCCGGAATTTCATTCTCATCAAAATTGCCCACCTTGTAATCAAAATTCTCATAAGGTGGTGAGTAATCGTTGGTCTGTATAAGTATATCTTTTCCGAGCATTAAAAGGTTTATATGGGGAACCTGATATTTAAATGGGTCTATTCGCAATATCCGTAAGTTTTTCCTTTTGGATAATATCTCAATTGCCTTTGAAGAGTAATCGGTGGCTATTATCACTTCAAAGAAGTGTTCCCCCAACATCTCCGCCAAATCCTCCTCAACGGCAAAGTTAAAGGCCACTATACCCCCAAAGGCGGCCATCATATCACCTTTTAAGGTTTTTTGATAAACCTCTATTGGCGATTCCCCTTCCGCACCCGCACACGGGGACATATGCTTAACTATAACGCAGGCATACCCTTCAAATTCCGAGACACAAGAAAAGGCGGAAAAGGTATCCAATATGTTGTTATATGATAGTTCCTTACCCGAGATTTGTTCAACGGATGATAAAAAGGAATTGGGGTTCGTTTTTATCCACGCCTGCTGGTGGGGATTTTCCCCATACCTTAAAGGTTTTGGTTCGGATACATGGATAAATATGTTTTTGTGCATATTTACCCTATCAAGCATTGATGCCAAGGTCTCGTATATGTTTATGTCGTATTTTGATGTGGTGGCAAAGGCCTTAACAGCCAGTGAAGCCCTGAGTTCATAAGGAACCTCGCCGTTTTCCATCTCCTCCATAACCCTCTTTATGTCGTTCAAATCGGTTATCACAACAACATCCTTAAAGTTTTTGGCGGCCGCCCTTATAAGTCCAACACCACCTATGTCTATCATTTCTAAAATCTCTTCAAGGTCGTTTGTTTTTTGAGCCACTTCCATAAAGGGATACAATTGAACCAAAACTATATCAATTCTCGGTATGTTTAACTGTCTGGCTATCCCCTCCTCGCCATCCCTACGGTACAAAATACCACCGAAGATGTAGGGGTTTAGGGTTTTTACCCTTCCCCCAAATATCTCGGGAAAACCCGTTATTGAAGATACTTCAAAGGCCAAAACCCCGTTATCGTTAAGAAACCTCGCTGTTCCCGTTGTGGATATTATGGTATAGCCTTTATCCGTTAAAAACTTTGCAAATTCTAAAAGTTCGGGTTTTTTCTCGTATGCGGTTATCAAAGCGTACGGAACCCTCTCGTTAAACAAGAATTCAACTATGGCATCAAAGTACAAGGCATGTTCAACCGAATGAACCCTACTTTCAAAACTTTCAAGGGATTCTTCATTAAACAAGGGTATAGCCTTTTGGGCGAGTATTGGACCGCTATCTACCTCCTCGGTTGCTATATGAACGGTCACCCCGGAAAACTTAACCCCACTACTCCAAGCCCTTTGTATAGCCTTTGTCCCCTTAAAAGATGGCAATAAGGATGGGTGAATGTTTAGTATTTTCCCCTTAAATTCGTTTATGGTTTCCGGGGGCAATATTTTCATAAAGCCCGCCATTACAACCGCATCAACTCTGCCAAAGGACTTTATGGTATTTATGAGTTCTTCACCCGTATCGGATATGACCTTGTAAGGTATTCCCAACCTCTTAGCCCTCTCTATCGCATAAGATTCGGGATTATCCGTTATCAATGCCAAAACCTTTATGGGAAACTTGCTTATCCTTGCCCTTTTAACTATTGCCTCAAAATTTGAGCCGTTGCCGGAAGCCAGTACTACTATACCCTTTTCCTTCAAGCGGGAATTTTAATGTTGAAAGTGCAACCGTAGAATTTCCAGATGTACAAAGAATTCCTTGAAGAGGTAGAGGAGTTTAAGGAAAAGATTGGCCGCAAAGATGAGATAAAAATAGTTGCGGTTAGCAAAGGCGTTCCGGTTGAAAAGATTTTAAAGGTTTATGAAGAGGGTTGTAGGGATTTTGGTGAAAATAGGGTTCAAGAGGCTGAGAAAAAAATACCCTTTGTCGGAAAACCGGATATAACCTGGCATATGGTTGGGCATTTACAGAAAAACAAGGTGAATAAGTTTTTGAGGTTATTTGAGGTTTTGCACTCCCTTGATAGTGTTGAACTTGCGGAAGCAATATCAAAGAGGACGGACAAAATGGTTAAGGTTTTTGTTGAGGTTAATACAAGTGGGGAACCCCAGAAGTTTGGTGTAAAACCCGAAGAAGCCGATGGAATTATAAACAGGATTAAAGAAATCAGGAATCTTGAACTCCTCGGGGTTATGACCATAGGCCCATATCCGCCGGATGAGTATAAAAGTAGAAAGGCCTTTGCCCTTTTAAGGGAGATAGCGGAGAGGAATAATTTAAGGTATATATCCGCAGGAATGACGGAAGATTGGAAGTATGCACTAATGGAAGGGGCGAATGTTTTGAGGATAGGAAGGGGGATTTTTGGGGAGAGGGAGAAATGATGTTCCCCTTTATCCCCGACACTTCACAAATCGTATATTTTCAAACCTACACATACCAAACCATAAACATAAACTCCTGTTATAGGTATGAACTTGAAGCCCTACCCTTTCTAACCCCCGATCAAATAGATATTATCCTCATAAGGAGACCTTACAAAGATTGGGGGGAATTTTTGAGGAAAACCGGTTTTAAGGATTACGAGGTGGAGTATTTGAAAAACTTTTTGGTTTTTGGAAAGGAGAGGTTTTACAAAGTGTTTATAAAGGGCGGGAATAAAGGATATGTTTTATCATCTGGGGGGAGGGATGAAGATTGGGTATATAATTTCTACATCGGCAAGGATACATCCTTTTTTATCCTTAAAGAGGGTTTTTTTAAGGTTTTTCTTGGGAACTCAAAGGTAGTATCTCCATTAGGTTTTGCCGGATATAGCGGGTACTATTCAAACGAGGGTGGAATATCGTTTGTTTATTATTCCCAACCTTCATTTGGAATGGGGATAGGGAAAACGGTTGTGAAAATTGGAAAAAACGGCATAATAGGGGGATATTTATCGGAACAGGGGGGGATATTGGTATCCAAGGATTTGGTAATCGGGGGAATATCGTTTATTAAGGTTGGACCGTTTTCCTTTGAGGGGGCCTTATCAAAGGGCTCATTTGGATTCGGTGTTAAGGGTTATTCAAGGGATGGTGGGTTTATGGTTAAGTTATTTAACGGAAAATCCTTTTGGAGCGAAGGGAGTCAGAGTAACTATTATTCGCTTTGGTACAAGTGGCACTTTTGGGGGATTAATATGAGGATTTATATATCGTCAAATGGCGAAAGGTTTTCCCTAAGTTTTGGAAAGGATGGGGAAAGCGTGAGGTTTGAATACTTTCAGGTTCCGAGGGTTAATTTAAATTTGAGAAACTTCTTAGCCGGGGCGTGTTTGGGTTGTGTATATGTCGGCGTTAAATACAGCCTTTTCTGGTTTAAGGTTTATTCCTTTACAAAAAGCGGCATTCAGTTTTATGAAGACGCGTATTCATCCCGGACATTCATTTCATCCGAAGGGTATGCGGCTTTTTTGGGTTTTAGGTATAAAAACTTCGGTTTTCTGCTAAACAACAAAGGAAATACCCTAAATTGGGAAATGTGGTTTTTTACCTCCCTGAGATAACCGCCATCAGGAATTCCTTTGTATAGGGTTCGGTATCAAATACAAAGATTTCCTTAACCTTTAACCTGTTCATTTTTACGAGTTCATACACCCTTTTCGGTTTTTTCCCGAAGAATACAAAACTATTACCCCATACCTCCGGTATATTTCCGAAAAATCTATCGGAATTTATAACAACCCATTCGTACCTTTCGGCATGGAAAAACGAAAAGGACTTAAAACCCAAATTTTCAATTTTAGAAGGCGAGTAGTGAATGATTTTGTTCTCCTCCATTTCCCTAAGGATTAGCGGATTTTCCTCAACATAAGTAGTAATTGAATTTAATGGGAATAAATAACCAGTCCCCAAGGCCAAAGCGTTTTTAAACCCATCAAAAACCTCCCAAACCTTGGGTAAAATGTAAAGGTTATCTGGATATATCCCAAAGGGGGAGAGTTTTAACTTAGTGCCTTCAACCTCAAAGGGTAAAAACATCTTACCCCTTCCCCCGTTTATGTAATCCATTTTCCCCTTTACAACCCACCAAATCCCGCCTATGCCCTTTCCGGAGTATATTATGTCATAAGTTAGTTTTTTCAAAAAAACCTTTCGCCTAAGGTTTAGGGTTATAACAACCTCATCGTCGTTGGTTAGGAATGTTATTCCCATTAATTTACCCTTTCCCATCTCCGGGTCCCATGTGCTTATTTTCTCGTTTGAGAGTTGTTTTTGCAAAAAACCTATAACATCGTTTATCTTGGGCCTCAATATGGGGCATGCGTTTATACCGAGAATTATACCGGATTCCAAAGAATAACCCAATATCACCTTATCGGGTTTTATCCTCTTTACATTTAAAACCGCCCTAAACTTGTAAAACCTTTCCTTTGGGGATTCAACTATCTTCGGGTCTATTCCGAAAATTTCCCTAATCTCCGCAACCTTTATGCGAACACTACTTTTATAATCAACATCCTGATAAAAACACCTCGGGCATTCTCCGAAGTATCTACAAAAGGGGACTGCCAATTACCTTTTAGGACCGAACAAAGCCTTTATTCTACCCCACGAGTGTTCGTCCAGAGAGGATGGAATCTCGTTTTTTCTGCCCGGAGTTGCGACCAAGAACATTCTGAAATCCCCACGACCGTCGGGATACCTACCCATACTTCCCTGAGACGGAAGGCTAATCCAAGCATAGGAATCAAGGGTGTTTGAACCGTTTTTAAGAACAACGCTATCGGAGTTTATGCTCAAACCAATATAGAAAACCTTATATTCGCCGGGATTAATAACGCCAAAAAGGTTTAAACTCCTGTTTTTCGTTATCAAAGTAAAATCGCTTAAATTTACGGGTGTTGAACCCGAATTATAAACCTCCACCCAACCCGAATCCGAACCCACTACCCCCACTTCGTTGATTACCAAAGAAAAGGTTAATACCACCAGTTGATATTATAAGGGGGAGAAATTTTTTGTCAAGTGGGATTGGTTTGGTGTGGAGCATAAATCAACAAATAAAAACTTTTAAATCAAATTTTCCGTATTTTTGCGACTTGACCTTACACATTATACCGCCATATAATTCTAAACTATGCTCTGGGTAATATCTTGGGTAGTTGCACCTGTTATAAACGATACGATTTTTAAGGGGGATACATGTCCCGGAACGGCCGTCCACTCCGCATTGGTTGGGATACCATCATCTTACGCTTGTGCGGACATAATGTTTGCCTTTGACCTAACGGGTTCAATGGGGGGGGAACTTTCGTATGCACAGGCGAACGCAAACGCGATAATGGACAGCCTTAAGTCATCAATACCGGATGTTAGGTTTGGCGTGGCATCGCATTCGGACTACCCGGCATATTATAGTTGGTGCGGATATTCGGATACATACGGTTCTTCCGGAGATTATGCTTACCAACTGAACCGACCCTTAACTTATGATACTGCACTCGTTAGGTCTGCAATATCCTCCCTCTATATTAGATATGGATATGATGCTCCCGAGGATTATGCGAGGCTTTTATGGGAAATGTTGAACGACCCGGGAATCGGTTGGAGAATATCCTGCGCGAGGTTCGTGGTGTTTTGGCTTGACGATATACCACATGGTTGCGATATAAACGACCCTTCAAGGCCTTATTCCGCTTATACCGGAACCGACCCCGGAAGGGATGCAATGGCTGGAACTTCGGATGACATTTACTGGTATCCCCTTTTGAGGGATTTGAGAACAAACGGAATAAAACCCGTAATAATGGTTAGCGCAACTTATACATACTACCTCCCTTGGTGGCAGTATTGGATGTCCGATACCCTTGCGAATGGCATAGCAACCATAAGGGGTAGCGGTATAGCAAGGCAAATAGATTCCATTGTGAATTCAACTGCTTTAACCATAGACACTTTAAGGCCTGTTGTAAGGGAACCCGTATATACCTCTTGGGTTAGTTTCACACCACCCTATTATGCTGGTATAACCCTTTCGCCACCCGAGGATACATTTAGTTTCACGATAACCTTCAATGTTCCCCTCGCCGCCCCACCGGGCTTACACACATTCCACATAGACTATTACAGGGATGCAATACTCGTTGATAGCCAGTTGGTGAATTTATGGGTTTATGACTGCACGGCCAACTGGGATGACCCGATAGCGGTTAAGGAGAGGTTGAGCAAGGATAAGGTGATAATCACCCAAAATGCGGTTTATGTATCCGACGGATATACGGTTGAGATTTATTCCGCGGATGGTAAGAGGATATACACATTGAATTCCGGGAAATACGAGTTTAGGAATAGGGGTATATACTTCGTAAGGGTTAAGGGAGGGAAGACCTTTAAGGTTGTTGTGAGGTAATCGCCCTTAAAATACCCTTAATGGGTGCGGGGATTTTAGCCGTAGCATTTCAATATTTGGGTGTGCCTTACAGATATGGGGGTAATGACACGACGGGAATGGATTGCAGTGGATTTGTGAGAAAGGTGTTTGAACACTTTGGGATAGATGCGCCGAGGAGGGCAAGGGATTATGTAAGTTTTGGAGAACCCGTTCCATTGGATAGCATAATCCCCGGGGATATATTGCTCTTCAAGTTTGAACACGGATATGTAGATCATGTGGGGATATATGCGGGGAACGATGAGGTAATACATTCCGCATCAAAAAGGGGGGTAATAGTTGAGAGTTTGAAATACATCAGAAAAAACCTCGTAGGTGCGAGGAGGGTTTATATAAGGGATAACCCTTCAAACACATACGATACGGTGGTTGGCTTTTGATACCCACCAAACAAACCTTTCCCCCTTATAATATCCACCTCAACGGGGACGTAGTTCAGCCCGGTTAGAACGCCGGCCTGTCACGCCGGAGGTCGCGGGTTCAAATCCCGTCGTCCCCGTTTGTCCCAATTTGGAAGGTTGAGGGTGGGGGTTGTGTCGGTTCCATACATGTATCAAAACTCGTAAATTTTCCGGAGGTTGATGGGGTATTGGTATACGACATAAATCCGGAAAAGATGTCAAGGGCTGAAAGGGAATACGGGGCAAAACCCACGGGTTCTTTGGAAGAGATAGTTGAAAAATCCGATGTAATTATATGTGCATCCCCCACGACTACCCATTACGAAATAGTTAAATTTTGCATAGAAAAGGGAAAACCCGTTTTTGTGGAAAAACCTTTAACTGACAGCATAAAAACCGCAGAGGAAATATTAAATTTGAGTAAAGAGAAGGGGATTAAGGTACAGGTTGGACATGTTGAGAGGTTTAATCCCGCTTTTCTTTCCGCAAAGGATTTAATAAAGGATAAGCCTTTTTTTATAGAAAGCGTCCGCATGAGCATCTATAACCCGAGGGGAACGGATGTTGATGTTATCCTTGACCTTATGATACACGATATAGACCTAACCCTATCCCTTATATCCGAAATGCCCGAAAATATCAGTGCAATAGGCGTTCCGGTTCTAACGGGGGATATTGATATAGCAAATGTGAGGCTTGAATTTCCATCCGGTGCGCTGGCTAATCTAACGGCAAGTAGGATATCCCTTGAAAAGATGAGGAAGTTTAGGGTTTTCACCAAAGAAAATTACCTTTCCATAGACCTATACCAAAAGAAAACCGAAATGGTTAAGAGGTTTGACGGCGAAATCCTACCCTATTTTCCCCCCGTTGATACTTCCTTAGATGCCATAACCCTTGAACTCAAATCCTTTATAGAGGCCGTACTCCACGATAAACCCGTGGTGGTATCCGCAGAGGATGGGTATAAAAATATGCTCGTGGCGGAAATGATTAAGGAACACATATCAAAAAGGTTAGAAAGAATCCTTGAAAATACGAGGCCATAATCGTTGTTTTATATGCGGTGAGGACGGTATAAGGGCATACTTTAAAATTGACGATAGATTCCAATGTATGGGGGTTTTGGTTTCTTCACTTAATAGGAGGTTCTTGGGAAGGGAAATCTGCGCGGAATTCTTAAAGGTTATGC
>CAYRSH010000003.1:14638-53294 GCA_964426895.1 uncultured bacterium | reverse complement strand
TAGCATCTTTAAAAACCCTATAACCCGCAAAATCTATTACCTTTACGATTTTGAAGTTGTTGGAGATATACTTTCTCAACTTATTACCATACTTTGATCTCATAAACTTGTTTGATGTTATAAAGCCTAAATATCCTCCTTTCTTCAAGAGTTCAAGCCCTCTTTCGTAGAAGTAAACATATATGTCCGCCCCACCAGCAAAGGTGTTTTTAAACAGATTCTTTAAAGCTCCCTTAAAACCCTTTAACCTCTCCTGCCTTATATATGGCGGATTTCCCAAAACAACATCAAAACCCTCCGCATCTGGAAACTCAGCTATGAAGTGAAAGGGCTTTAAGTTTAAATCCAAGTTTGGAATTTCATTGTTTAGACTTTCTCTAAATTTAACTATTTCCTTTTCAAACTCCTCATAATGCCTTTCACTCTTCTCAACCTCTTCAATGGTAGCATCGTTTAATTCGTCTATAGTTTTGATGAGGTGCTGTAGTTTTTGAAAAGCACTTGATTTTCCGAAATAATCTAATGGTTTAAGACCATAACCATAAACGCTATTTCCAACTTTTATGTGGTGGTCTAAGAACGCTAACGGCAAACTCGTGGAAAATGTATGTAGCCATAGGGATACCTTTGCCAATTCGGTGGTAAGGGGATTTATATCAACACCATAAACGCAACGCTTTAAAACAATCCTTTTTATCATATTTTCATCGTAATCGGCAAACCTGCTTTTATATTTCATCTCCTCTTCAAACTTGTTTATCACCATCAAAATCTTATCCACCAAAAAGCTAACAACTTCAACGAGAAAGTGCCCACTTCCAATAGCGGGGTCAAGAATCTTCAAACTCAAAATCTTCTCAACGGGGTCGTTGATCCTCTTCAACTCCTCCCTCATCTCCCTTGCACTTTTATCCCTTATCTTTCCGTTTTCCTCAACCTTTGGGTCTAAACCCAACCTCTTAAACTCATTTAACAGTTCCGCCTTTCCCATCCCATCAATCCTTTCAAAATCCCTTTTGGTGTCTTGTATAATCTCGTTTATCTTTGGGTCCAATGTGTTCTCAACTATGAATTTAACCACGAAATCAGGCGTGTAATAAACTCCTTCTATCTTCCTCGTAGTACTTCCACCATTACCCTTTGCCAAAACCAAAGCATTACCATTAACCTTTAAGTCGTATTCCAAAACTGTCTCGTAAATGTTGCCAAGATTTCTAACTGAAAGCGTTCTGTAATTTATGTAGTTGCCATCGTAATAAGATAAAGCTCTCAGAACATCTGCAATCACCTTATCGCTTAGACGAACCTCCTCAAAGAACTCATCTCTTCTAAACAAACCACCGTTATACTTTGGAAAGTTTAGAGCTTCATCTCCTTCATCCATCATCTTGAAAACTGTTTTCAACCTCTCCCAGAACATGTAAGACTTTTCCGAGAAACTATTCTCCTTTACCCTCTCCCTCAAATCCTTTATACCGTAATTGCCAAAGTTTAACAAGCCCCTATCCTCCGCATAGAAAAGGAACAAAAGCCTATACAAAAGGATTAAGGTTTTCTCTTTCAAAGTCTGTAAGTCTACATCTATCTGTTTGTAAAACTCACCTGCTATTAAAGGTATAACCTCGTAGAAAACCTTTTTTGTCAAATCCTCCGAAACTTTAAAACGATAACCCTCACTTCTATATATAACCTCTTCCAAATTATGCGGAAAATCCTTTGCATTTAACAAATGATAAAACAGCGAAAATAATCGTTTGTTTTCCCCGTTGGTGAAAATGTCATTTTTTACCAAACCGGAAAAGTCAAACTCAACATAATCATCAAGTTTCCCCTCGTAATAAATCCTATACCTAAATCCATCGCTTAAAACCCCAAATCTCAGGGTTTTCCTAATTTCATAATCAACTAAGTAGTTTTTAACCTGTCTTGCCGGGCTTCTGCGACCAACCGCCTTATCAAAATCCACTCCTACCCTTTTGGCCTCAATTAGCAATACTGCTTTTCCATCTTTGTAAACCTGAATGTCTGGCCTGAACCTATTACCCCCACCGCTTTCCCTATGCCAATTATCATAACCGAGTACATCTATAAAAACCGGCCTCAATATGTGATCAACAACATCCGCTTCGTTTTTAATGTTGTTTGATGCCCCTTTTAAAATCCCCTTAAAGGCCTCAAACTCCCCCTTATACTTCCCCTCAATCTCCTTATATAGAATTTCTAAAATAAATTCGCTTAAAAGGTTTCCGCTTAGGCCTGTCAAGGACATTAAGGCTAAGAATTTTAAAGGGGTATTTTTTTGCCCGCTTCAATAAAGGCAACTTTTAAAGATTTGCGCTTCATTATGGATATTATCCGGGATATAACGGGGGTAGAAGAACTACCATAAACTACAAAACACCTAATTTCCACATTTCCGAAAACCTGTAAGATGTATTCCACACATTTTTTAATTTGCTCGTAGAAATCGGCTCTATTAAGGTTAGATTTTATCTCTATAACGGCCACCTTATCGTTAAAAAATGCTATGCAATCGCAAGCCTTATATTGTGAATGACCGAGTAAATCCCTCAAACATTCCCCTTTTATAATGAAATTCGGGGGTTTTTCAAATTCGGCTTTTATCCATCCCTTCGTTATACATCTCCAAATACACCCTCATAAATTCGTTTTGGTTAATACCCTCTTTACTGACCTCCACCTTTTCGGTTGTTCCATCGCTTTTATAATGAGGTTCTCAAACGAGGCAAGGATGTAATCCCTTCACCATATCCACAAAGAGTTTGACCAACTCCTTTTGATTTGAGGGATGTAATGAAATCTCGGGTTCTTCAATTATAAATGTTGTTCCGGATTCAAACTTCCCGAAGATAAAATATACTTTCTTTTATCTTCTTTCCAGATAGGGTTTTTATGGTAATCTTTTCGGTTTTCTCATCGTATTCTATCCTTATGCTGAGAATTTCGGCGATTCTATCCGTCCATTTGTTATGTTTCCAATCCTTTATCGCTTGGCTCAATTTATCCCATAAATTGACCTGACAAAAACGATAATTCTTCGTGATTTACTATTTTTCCGTTTTCAAAAACAATCCTTTTGTTGCCGTATGTGTATAATTTCTTTTCCTTTTGCAGGTATCCTAAGGCTACCGCAGCAAATAACAATATCGCCGCTCCTAATAAGTCCAAAATTTCCCCGTTGAATTAGGCCCTATGAATACCGTTATGGGTTTAAACTCAACCTCCGCATGCCTTATAGGTCCCAAACTCTCAACAACCAGACTTTCAAGTTCCCTATTTTTCTTAGAATCACCCTCCAAAATGCCGGGAGCGGGACTCGAACCCGCACGGGACTAAGCCCACTGGATCCTAAGTCCAGCGCGTCTGCCAATTCCGCCACCCCGGCAAGGTGAATATTATAAAGATGATAAAACCCCCTTTTATTACGGGCTTTCTCCTCCTGTTACTGGCAAAATCCCCTTATCATGGCATCACTCCATCCCAACCCGTTCATGATATTAGCCGGATATACATTTACAATACCCGCAGGATACCAATTCGGGTATAACATAGCACATATTTTATCTTCCACGGTGGCCCTTCATAAGGGTACATATCCGGGTTTTTCACCACTTCTATGGCATCCATTATTAAACGGGTTGTCGCGAGGCGTTCGGGGTTTCCACTTACCCCGCAGGAGGAATCCATAGTTATTATCACATCGGGTTTTAATCTGCGGATTAACCACACTATAAACCTTATGGGATCGCCTTCCCCGTTCCACTTTGATATAACATCATCCGGGTCCGTGGTATCCGGCCAACCTTTGAAGGGGGCACCCGGAGGGCATAAGTCGCGGCACAAACCACCCCAAACAATATGTGAATTTTCCCCATGGGTTAAACTCAGGCCATAGCCAAAAGCCCTATTGAGGATCAAAGCACAGTTAATATGGTCGGGGATTACTTTCCGAGTTCCGCCAAAACCCTCCTAACCTCTTCCCTTGCCTTTTTCGCATCCTGAACGAATTTCTCAACAAGGTTCATAGGGCAGAATGGACCACACATTGAGCATGCAACGGTTTTTGATGCCCTCTGTTCAAATATCTCTCTCGCCTTTTTGGGGTCTAACGCCAAGGAGAGTTGCGCCTCCCAATCCAAGGCATACCTAGCCCTTGACATCGCGAGGTCCCATTCGGCCGCATCCTTAACACCTTTTGCTATATCCGCAACATGGGCCGCTATCTTGAATGCTATTACCCCTTCCCTTACATGTTCAACCGTTGGTAATCCCAAATGTTCGGCGGGTGTTATATAACACAGCATATCCGCACCCGCCCATCCGGCAACCGCACCACCTATTGCCCCCGCTATGTGATCCCAACCAGCCGCAACATCCGTTGGAAGCATTCCGAGGATATAAAACGGAGCACCTTTTGTTATTTTCTTTTGGGCTATAACCTGAGCCTGAATTTCGTTTAGAGGCACATGCCCCGGACCTTCCACCATTACCTGAACACCCGCATCCCTACACCTATCAACGAGTTCTCCCAAAACCAAAAGTTCGTGTATTTGGGGCCTATCAAAACTATCCGCTATGCTCCCGGGCCTTAGGGAATCGCCGAGGCTAACCGTAACATCGTATGTGCGCATTATATCAAGTATGTCGTCAAACCTTTCAAGCAAGGGGTTTTCCCTGTTATGATACATCATCCAAGCGGCCAACAAACCACCGCCCCTGGAAACAACCCAAGTCGTCCTTCCCTGGTTCTTCATAAACCTTAAACCTTCAAGGGTTATACCGGCGTGTATGGTCATAAAATCAACCCCATCCCTCGCATGCGTCTCTATCGCCTCTATGAAATCGTCGGGTTCAAGGTCAAAAACCGATCCCTTTTTCTTTGCCGCATCAAATTCCGCCTCATATACCGGGACACTACCGAGGGGAACTTCGCATATTTCCATTAAGGCCCTTCTTATAGCCCTTAAATCCCCACCGGTTGATAAATCCATAACCGTATCCGCACCGGCTTCAACGGCAACCAAAAGTTTTTGCTTTTCTTCCTCCACATCCACATAATCAAAAGATGTTCCGAGGTTGGCATTAACCTTGGTCTTTAAACCCTTACCTATTCCTACGAGTTTTTTTAGGTTTTTTGAAAGGTGTATTTTGTTTGCCGGGATAACTATTTCCCCGCGGGCTATACCCTCCATTATAACCCTCGGGTCAAGCCCTTCAACTTCCGCAACATATTCCATTTCAGGGGTAATTATACCCCTTTTTGCCGCCTCTAATTGCGTCATTTTTTACCTCCTTTTGGGGGGCGCGATGGCCCCCCTTTATCTTTAAACCTTAACCTCTAAATTCTCCAAAACCAACCGCGCGGCTTTCTTTCCGGAAAGGAGCATACCGCCGAATGTTGGCCCCATCCTGTTAAGCCCGAAGGTTTCCGCAACGGCCATTCCGCACACTATTAAGCCCGGATATACCTCGGTTGTGTACTCAACCACGGCATCTTCCGACGCGTTTACATTCATAGCCCCCAATCCCTTTATCTCAACAAGACCCCTATTTGCCAACTTCTTAACGGCCACGGCATCGTGTCCGGATGCGTCTATTACGAATTTCCCTTCAAGGGCTATGGGATCAACGCATGTTATGGACCTCGGTAATGCCCTTACGGGGCTCCAATTCACAACCACACCCGATACCCTATTATCCTTTACAACTAAGTCGTCCAAGAATGTTAGTTGTAGAAAACGAACCCCGCTTTCGGCCGATGCCGCTATTAACTTTGATGCGGCCAAAGGCCCATACGCGGCGTACAAGCCGTCCCCAACCTCCTCGTATCTAACCCCTATTTCGTCAAATATTTGGTTTGCGGGGTATCGCACCGTTAAGGTGTTCATAAAGTATCCGCCAAGCCAGAACCCACCTCCGAGGTAGTTGTTCTGCTCAATTACGAATACCTTTAATCCGGCCTTGGCGAGTTCGTAGGATGCCACCAATCCCGAAGGACCCGCACCTATCACAAACACATCCGCGTTTAAAGCCTCGGAGAGGTCCTTATAAAACCCCTCCAATATAGCCCTGCTTATTGCTGCTTCGCTTGTACCTTTAAATATTCCATTTTTCATGGCTCCCCTCCTTTTCTATTTTGCATTAAACCTACCGGGGAGCCTTGGAACCTGATGGAAGGGCACCTTCCCTACGCCGGTATTACCCGGATCAGGTTCCAAGGGTTGGACCCATTCGGGTCCTCTCAGCCGGGGCTTACCCCCAGCACCCCCGGTGCCCGTAATGGGTATTATAAGGGTGTTTTTTTTATCCTGTTTATGAAAGGTTTAACCTTGGATAGTAAGTCCACCATTTCTAAAAGTTCCGCCTCCGAAATCCTTTCGTACTCATGGGCTATGAGGTTTCTTAAAAATATCAGCCTTTTGGTGTAATTGAGTTCATCCTTTGTTATAATTTCCGCTTTATAAAGTATCTCAAATATTTCCCTGTAAGTTGATGGATAACCCAGCATTTTCTTGCCCACCAAATATTCCCCAATCTCTATGAGGGAATTTACCGCCTGAAAGCATTCCATAGCCAAGGTGTTGTAGATTAAGTAATCCGAAATGTCCTTATTTTTAAGTTTTAACGCCCCATTTAAATGCCTTTCAAACCTTAAAAGGGCCTTTGACAATCTCATTTTAGGATTTCCCTTTCCAAAAGCCTATAAAGTCTTGCGTGTTCCAAGTAATCCCTTATAACCCTAAACCTTATTTCCCCCAAGAATTCTTCGTCAGAAACATATAACTCCTTCCCATACTTTAAAACTTCGTATTGGATATATACCGGCAATCTGTGGAACAGCACGACATCAACATTCCTTGAATACAAACTCCCTATATCAGCCTCATCCCATCTATCCGGTTCTTTCAGTATCACCGCAATATCAACATCGGATAAAGGCTTTTCTTCTCCCCTTGCAAAAGAACCAAAAATATAAATTGCTACGGTTTTTGGATGTTTCTTAATGGCTTCTATTATCTTTTCAACCTCCGGAGGCATAGGGGGATTATAAAGTTGAAACAGATATAACCCCCTTATAATACCGTCTTGCGGGGCCGTAGCTCAACCGGCAGAGCAGCGGACTCATAATCCGTGGGTTGGGGGTTCGAGTCCCTCCGGCCCCATTTTTGGTATCGTTTGATAAACACAAAAACCTCTTAAAGCTCTTCCGGGAATTCAGGGATAATGGGGAAAAATACGATAAGGTTTTAAAAGAGTTTGAGAACTTTTTAAAACTTGAAGAGGAGCCTATAACTTATAGGGCTATGGCTTTTGATGTTTTGAGAACGGCGGCATTGGAAAATCCGAGGGATTTAAGGTATGAACCCTATATAAGGAGACTTGTGGAAAAACTCTTAAAGTTTAAAACTTTAAGAAAACACCTGATTTACGATTTTGAGTATTTGTTCGGGGAGTATTTCTATTCGGAACATATATACCCCATTGCCCTAATCTTTTGGAATGCCTTAAACGAATTGGGGGCACACGATTCTTTGGAAAGAATAAAAAAAGAAATCCTCTCCTCGCGTGTTGATGATTGGATAAATAGGGCAAAGGATATGGGCATATTATGATACAGTTGTCAATTGCCCTGTTGTTGTTCTTTATACACTTATACTACGCGCATTTTAAAAGGGATTTGAGGCCGGGGGCAATAGCCATAATATTCATGCATTTGTTTGCCATATGGGGGATATTTTCCATTTTTGGGAACATTAAGGGGGCTATAATAAGCGTAATAGTTATAACCGCTTTAATGGGTATATCCACGGTTGTTTATATTTTCCAGAACCTCAGGCTTTCTGATGAGAGGTTAAAGTTTAAAAAAAGGGTTGATGAACTTTACGAAAGGGTTTGGGAAATCGTTGAGGGTTATGGCAACCCAGTAGAGTTTGTAAAGGATTTTGATGAAATATGGGTTTTATCCAAAACGCTTGGGGATGATGAGGATAAAGAAAAACTTGAAAAGATATTGGCTATAATCCAAAACCGTAGGGATATATTCGCCTTAAAGGAACTTCATCAGTACGCGGTTAATAAAAGGATACCGAAAAAAAGGTGGTGGTTTTACCTTTGGGAGTTGGAAAGGAATGCAACCAATATTTGAAAAAGTTTATCCCGTATTTTACGAATACGCAAAGAAGAAGTTTAAGATAGTTAAAGAATTGGGGGATTTCTTTATAATAAGGAAGGTTGGTAAAACTTTAAGACTACACTTTGCGGTTGATGATTCCATAGATTGGTGGGATTATGAGGTTAAACCGGAAAGGCTGAAAAATTGGCTTAAAGATGAGGTTTATACAAAGGCCATTTTTAAATGGTTGCCGGAAAATTCAAATTTTAAACAAACCCTTGAAAATTTACCCTTGAAACCCTCCAAGGTTCATGAAGGTAAAGTTTATTACATAAACCTTGAAGAGATAAACGATGAAGACAAACTCTTAAAAAGTATTACTAGAAATCGCCGTAGGGATTTAAAAAAGAAGATTAACAGGTTAAATAATGCGGGAAAATGGGATATGTTTCCGGCGGATATAAACGACATTTGGGATGAAATGGTAAAACTTATAAACCTCAGATTTCCAAACAGCCCCTTTAAAGATAAGGGGTTTTCCGAAACCGTAAAAAAGGTGGTGTTAAGTTTGGAAAAGGGGGTATGGACTTTAAGGTTAAATAACCAAAACATTGCTTATTCAATAGTTTTGGAGGATAAAGGCATAGCATACTGGTACTTAGAGGCCTTTAACCCAAAATTTTCCCAATTTTCTCCTGGGGAAATTTTACTTTACAAAATGATCTTGCACTATCAAAAGATGGGTTTCAAGGAGTTTAACTTTATGAAGGGTGAAAGTCAATATAAGGAGTGGTGGGCCAAGGATTACAAGAAGATTTACAGGTACGAATACCTAAACCCTTCAATTCTCAAAAGGGCTATTAGCATTTTTGTAAGCGGTATAAACATCGTGTAATATCGCGGGCTTGTATCCCCTATCAATTATTGCCGGTATAATGTTTTCCAAATTTTTCCTCGTAAATTCCGCATTATAAGGGCTTAAAGATGGTATTACCTCCATATTGTGCATGAACATGTTTAAAACCATATCGCCAAATGTTTTTTCCAAATCCTCAACGAGTTTTAGCATACCCTTATAATCAAACAAAGAAGGCCTAAGCCATATGGGCCCAAACCTTGAAACAACCTTCCTAAACCTCCTCCATTTATAAAAGGGTGTAGCCTTCAAAATCTTAAAAAGGCCCCAGTTTTTGGTATAAGATGTTATGGGAACTTCAAGGATGTTATTAACAAAATAGGGGGTTGGGGGAATGGGGGGGTGTCCGAAGGAATAAGGGGTGATACTTGAATCAACCTTATAACCCAACCTTTCCAAAAAATTAAATGTCCTATCCGTTATTGAAAACCTACCCGCCCTATAAGATGTGGGGCGGAATCCGAATACATTTACAAACAAATCCGTCAAATTTTTTAACTTTTGATATTCAACTTCATCGTCATAATTTTCGGCTTTCTCCTCGGTTTTATAAGCATTAGGATTTGAAAGGGGCTCAACGAATTCCCCATGCAAATGCGTTCCCAATTCCGCCCCGCTTTTTTCGATATCTTTTAAAATCTCAACGCTTTTAGCATCTTCCATAACCTCCGGGCTTATAAGGTATGTGGCTTTGACTTTGTATTTTTCAAATAATGGTTGTAGGTATTCCCCCACCCCCTTATATATACCGACAAAGGAGAGGGGCCTTATTATTTCCCAGCCCCTCCCTTTATCGCACTCCGTGTCTATGGATATAACGAAGAGTTTCAAATAAGGTATTGTAAGGGCGAGGATTTTCATTTTACCAAAACTTTCAAAACCCTTGAACCCTTACCACTCGTAATTTTAACCATATATACGCCCTTCGGATATGTCAGATCAACCTCAACACCGTTTAATCCTTCAAACTCCCCAACCATCCTACCCGCTACGGAATAAACCTTAACCCTTATAAGCCCTTTTCCGAAAACCTTCAATGTTCTCCTGCTTATCTCAACATCGGTTTTCCTTTCCGTATTCCCCGCAACACCGCTTGTTGTTATGGTGTTATCTATCCTTATAGGCGAGTTTGTAGCCCAAGCGTTAAACCTGAACATATCCCATACGGAATTGCTCCTCGGAACTTCCCAGGAGAATAGCATATTCCCATAAATGGGTGCGAATAGGTAAGATTTGCCACCGTAGGTTATCATGGTTGGGGCGGAGACGACGGAGTGGTTCCTGTACCTATTGTTATCGGAAAGGTTTATGGGGAAACCTTTATAGTTTTTACCTCCAATGGAGTAAGCGTTCAAATATCCGTGGGAGTTTGATATTAATATTTCCTGTTTGCCGTCGTTGTCTATATCAACCACAATCGGATGTCTTATAGTTGGATACAATTCCCTTATCGTATCAAGCATAACCAGTTGATCGCCAATCCACTTATACACACCCAACTGTATATTGTTATAGAAAGCCAACTCATACTTTCCATCCCCATCAAAATCAACGGGTATGCAATAGGAGTTCGGATAATACGCAGAAGAATCCCTAAGGAGTATTCCGCCGTTTTTGGATATTATGTAATTCCTATGTCCGCATACCACTATCTCAACATCCCCATCGGAGTTTATATCCCATACGAATAGGTGCTTTGTATAATGCATTCCTATGGGCGCCCTTAGTGCAATGGGAAAACCGGGCTTTTCGTTGAGGTTTTTATCCAACATATAAACCAAGGTATCCGTTTTGAATACTATCTCCCAATTCCCATCCCCATCAAAGTCGTATGTGGCGGGGAAGGAAAGCATATACCAAGGTTCGGATATGATAAACCTACGATAAGAATATATATTTCCATCCGTAGTATCCAAAACATACATTCCCCCACCTCCGGAAATCGCCACAACATAAGCATTATCCATATCAAGCATAGAAGCCATTAAGAATTTCGGGGTGGTATCGCTTTCCCCACCGTTGAGTTTTGTATTCCATTTAATTGTGCCGTCGTATTTTACCATACTGATATAACCGTCTTCTGTCCCCACGACTACATATTCTCCTATTAATATTGGGGTTGTTGTAATCCTCGTGGGGAGGTTTATGGTGTTTATGATGTTTCCGTAAAAATTAAGTATGTAAAGTTTGTTAAACGCGGACGCCATTACTATTTCCGGCTCCGGCGTTGATGTTATCAGTTGGGATATTATGGGTGATGAGTTTTCCGGATATTCACTTCCGGAGTTCTTTATGAGTTCGATATCCAGTGCGAACCTCATTCTTGGGTTAGCCCTGAGGACTATTGTATCCGAAGGAAGCCCTTCAATCCCTCCAACTACGGGTGTAATGAAGAATGTATGGTCTTCAAAATCGTTTATTGGTATTTCCACCCTGCCACCTTTAACCGTGGCTATGTTTAATGGGAAATTATCCATATAAACCTTCCACCTTACCGTGGTATCTTCTCCAAACCATGCCAAGGATATGCCGTTTGTGGTGGGTTCTCCAAATATGCTGTCCGCCCTAAGACTAACCGTATCTATAACTATTTTTACATCGCCCTGATATACCTTCCCGTTGTATATGTAAAACCTCAAACTATCCCCCAAATTCACCTTAACTTTGAACATCCACCTATAAAGGGATGAGGAGTTTGGCATCAAAGGTGGGAATTCTTTAACATAATACCTTTCCTCTAAGCCTTTGGCATATGTGTTTATAACCCTTGTAATCTTTATCGTATCGCTAACGGTTTCACCCAAGTTTATAAAGTCAAACATCAACATAATACTATCCCCCGCGGGGTACCATTTGACAGACCTGAAAACAACCCTTGAAACCTTCGGCTTTATTGTAGTTTTATAAATTCCTTCGCCGTAATGTATTGTAAAGTTTGCCGGGGAATTGTCCGTAAATTCAACCAGATATTCAACTTTTAAGGTGGAGTTTGCTTTAACGGTTATGGTTCCGGGTTGGAGTAATACCTTCGCCTTATCCGATAATAGTACAGGCCTTATAACCACATCTTTGTTCCCAACATTTGAGAATACCGCTATAAGGTTTGTTTTATAACCTGAACCAACATATACGCTATCAACCTTTACATAGTTTCCGGAAAATACGCTTGTGAAACTATCCACCTTTAAAGGTTGCCCCTCCACATTTACGCCCCAATAAACTTTATTACCCCCTGGGACATTGTATGTAAGTATAACCTCACCGTTTTCATCGGTATAACCTTTGCTTACAACCCTTTCGCCATCCGTTATAACAACCTTTGCCCCAACAACCGGGGATTTATCGGGTTTATAAACCCAGAACTTGACCTTTCCGTCCATTAAGGTTGTTTTAACCTTGAAGGGTGGAGATTTATCCGTAAATACCCTCACAAGCGGATCCCCTACCAAGTGATATGAAAATGTTAAGTATCTATAAAGTGGGGAGTAATAGGCCACGGAACTCAAATAAATTTTCATAACATTGAAGAGATAACCCACCGTTGGGGGTTCCTTTGAGGTATTCAAACTGTCGTAAAACACCCAATATAGGGAATAAACGGACATTGTAAAATCCGCCTTGGAAGAACCTATGGAAGTTGCGGCCTTACCCCTCATTACAAATTCCTTACCTACGGAACTTGAAAAGGGTTCGTTTCCAAAGCAGGCCGCAAGACCAACAACCGAAAGGTTTGCGTTTTCTATGTTATCCACATCGCTGTATTCAAAAAAATCGTTATAATACAAATTCCTATTCACCAAAACCCTATGGTTTGCATGCATTAAGAAAAACGCAACGGTTGGGTTTGTTGAATTTATACTGTCCGTTATAACCCTTGAATCCTTCTCGCATACGAACTTAATCCTACCCCTCGGAAATGAGGTTAGCCTTTGTGAGAGGTCGTAAATTGATATGCAACCATCCGCGCTGTCTTCGGGTACCGTTGGAGAGCCAAAGAGGTTTGCCGAGAAGAAATTAAAGGAATAGTCGGAATTTGATACATATGTTTGGTGTTTTATAACCCTTTGGACATACATTTCAACCTCTTGGGGCGTTGTTGCGGGAAATCTCCCAACCATAATATCCGGTACAAAATCCACGGAATCCATATCCCCATACCAATAGTTTCCATCCGTATTCCAATCCCCATCAATGGCGGCGTAATAAAAGTCCGTTAAAACGGTATTTCCGTAGGCAATTTCATATGGCCCACTGAAAAGCGGCACATAAGTCCTCAAAGGTGGTACGCTGTAAGCATCTGCGCCTATTAAAACCGCCGAAATCCCCCAATTAATATAAGCAAACTTTAAGAAATTCCGAATCTTCTCCTGTATCCCGTTGCCCTCAAAGTTTTGATTTATCCATTCAACGGTGAATATTTTCCCCTTAAAGCCTTCAAGGGAATGCAGGTTTATTAAGGGTTTCCAATAATCCTTTAAATCTTCCGTAGTTATTATTATGAAATCAACGGTGTTCTCATTCGCACCCATTGGGGACATTATTCCAAAACCCGCAAAAACCCTTCCCCATATTTTTGGGTTTGAATATTTGGGTTTTTCGTATCTATACGATGAATTAACCGTTATCATATCAAACTCAACCTCCTCTACGAGATAGGTTTTACCGTTTATAACCTTTATAGCGGGTACCAAAACGAAAGCCAAATTGTGCCCCCTGAAAAACCCCTGATTTCCGAGAAAAGCGGACTTTTGTGGATAAACTTCGGGTAGATTTTCCCTTATGTTTATGGTATCTATGACCCTTGCGAAGCGTATCGGATAGTTTATAGGCCTCATCTTTTCGCGCCCAATCCTGATTTCGGATACCCTTTCGTTATCCCTAAGGTTTATCACCATAACCTTTACGGGAATTTCGGGGTATCCGGGCCCTTTGGCCCACAGGGGGAGTTTGCTTATCTCCCCTTCTCCTACGGCGGTCGTGAATGTTGCGATTATCCACATCATCGCCCACTATGTTATACACATGGATGTTTGCGTTCAAGAGGTTGAGGTTTTTAAGCCGATTTTTCCCCCTTGAAACCGACAAACAAACGGTGTATAATGTAATGGGGTATTTTACACTTTTATAATACCCACTTGTTAAGGGTTTTATTGGGTTTCCTCTTGGCATCGGCATTTTGGGGATTTGCCTTTAAAGGCCCTTTAAACTTTTGGCTCGGAATATTTATAGCGGCTATTGTAATATTTTCATTCGCACTGTCTGATAGAAGAACCCTTAGGATTATCCGCCCGACAAAGGGAGACTTTGCAATAGGCATAACTTCCGGAATTCTTATATTTTCGTTCTTCTTCATAATAGCGCTCATAACGAGAAAGTTTTTTCCCGAACTTTACGCTTTCGTTGAGGATGTAAAGGCGTTAAAACACTTGGCACCAATTCACATAACATTTCCGGTTGCAATGTTCGTATCAATAAGTGAGGAGGTTTTTTGGAGGGGGTTTATACAAAGGAGGTTAATGGAAGAATTCGGTAAGTTAAGGGGTTATACCTTTGCCATAATTTTGTATTCCCTGGGGCATGTTTTTACATTCAACTTGGCGTTAATCGTTGCGGCGCTTGGGGCTGGGGCGTTTTGGGGGTTTTTATTCCTATGGAAGAGGGATTTAACCCCCCTTATAATATCCCACATCACTTGGGATGTTATGCTTTTTATTGTTGGGATGTGAAACTCTCCCTTAAAATTTCGTCAAATGTAAAGTATCCCTTATCCTTACCCTTTAAGAATTCTAAGGCTATTACAACACCGTTTGCCAAAGCCCTCCTCGTTGAGAGTTTATGAGAAATCTCTATCCTCTCACCCTCCGAAAGCATATAAACGGTATGCTCACCAAAAACATCACCACCCCTTACACCGAAAACCCCTATTTCTCCCCTTTTCCTCTCACCGGTTCTACATTTTGTTATCTCCCTTTCAAAGAGTTTCGCGATACTCAAAGCGGTTCCACTCGGTGAATCCTTTTTCCATTTGTGGTGTATTTCAACTATTTCAACATCCCAGTCGTTTATGTATGGCATTAATGTTTTTATAGCCTCCTTCAAAAGGAAAACGCCTACGGAAAAGTTTGAAGAATGCACGATTGGAATGTAATTCCCAAATTCCTTTATGGTTTCTAACTGTTCTTGGGTATGTCCGGTTGTTCCAAGGATATACTTTTTGCCGTATTCCTTTGCGGCTTTAAGGGCGGGAATGGTGGCATCCGGTAAGGCAAACTCAACCACAAAATCCCCCTCCCTTATAACCCCAAAATCCCCACCCCTTTCAACCCTTCCGACAACATCATAACCCTTTTCCAAAAGAACCCTTTCAACCTCTTTGCCCATTTTACCATAACCAACCAATACCACCTTCATAAACCGGAATTCTATCCCCGTCCCCTTTACAATCCACGCCTTGGCGGAATTTGTGGTTTTGGCAAAGAGTAAAAAACACAAGGGTAGGGTTGGTATGCTGATAACCAAAAGGGGGGTTTTGATAACCCCCGCCTTTATGCCCGTTGCCACTTATGGAGCCGTAAAAACCCTTAGCCCTACGGAATTAAAATCCATAGGCACCAAAATCATCGTATCAAACACATATCACTTACATTTAAGGCCCGGTGAGGATTTGATTGAAAGGGCTGGGGGATTGCATTCCTTTATGAATTGGGACGGTTTTATTTTAACGGATTCTGGTGGTTTTCAGGTTTTCAGTTTGGAGAATTTGAGGAAAATAACCGATGAAGGGGTTTTGTTTAAATCCCCAATAGACGGTTCGGAGGAGTTTTTTACACCCGAAAGGGTTGTTGAAATTCAATACAAACTCGGTTCGGATATAGCAATGGTTTTGGATTATCCCGTCCCACTACCATCCGATAGGGAAACAACCCTAAAATCCCTACGATTAACCACATATTGGGCGAAAAGGTGTAGAAAAAGGTTTTTGGAGTTAAAACACCCCTATCAAATTCAGTTCGGGATAGTTCAGGGGGGATTATATCACGATTTAAGGCTTAGGTCTTTAAAAGAACTTATGGATATAGGGTTTGATGGGTATGCCGTTGGTGGTCTGGCTTTGGGGGAAAGTAGGGAGGAGAGGAATTCCATCCTTGATGTGGTTTTGGAAGAGATACCGGAGGATAGCATCAGGTATGTTATGGGCATAGGGCTTCCGGAGGATATAGAGGATGCCTTTAAAAAGGGGGCTGATCTCTTTGATTGTGTATTGCCTACGAGGAATCCGAGGAGGGGAACCGTTTTCACATCGGAGGGGAAGTTAAACATAAGGTCCGCAAAATATAAATGGGATTTTGGACCCCTTGACCCAAACTGCGACTGTTATACCTGTCAGAACTTTACAAGGGCATATTTAAGGCACCTTTTTACGGTAAATGAAACATTGGCCGGAAGGCTGGCGAGTTTGCACAGCATATACTATTACAACAAACTCCTTGAAAACCTTAAAAGGGAAGTTTTATCGGAATCGGGTTTAATCGCTGTTCCTTTTCGTGGTAGCAACGGTCAAAGCGGCTAAAATCAAAACGAAAACGATTATGGTAATCCTCGCAAGCCATATACCGGTTCCCTTTTGGTTTATCATAACGGAAAGGTTCTGTGCTAACCATATAACGAGTATGAAGATTAAGAAGGCCAATGTTATCGTACCGGTTATATAGGCAACCCACTTGGGAACTTTAATACTCGCACCCTTATTCAACTCGTCTATAAAGTTATTCGGCCCAAACAACCAAACGAAAAATATTATTTCCAAAATTCCGAAGAATATGAGCATGAAACTACCCGCCCAAAAGTCCAACTCGTCTATATATCCGGGTATAAATATTGCCAGATGCGCCCCTATGATTACCGTAATCATTGAGATTGAGACCGCTCTTCCATGGGAAATGTTAAGTTCGTCTTCAAGAAATGCTATCATGGGTTGGATTAAGGCTATTGAGGATGTGAAGGCCGCAATAAATAAAAGCATGAACCACAAAAAAGACCAAAAGAAGCCCAGTGGTAGGGATATTAATACCGCCGGCATACTCATAAAGCCAAGCCTGAAAGTCCCGGCTTCCGCAAGTTCCCGTATGCTTTCGGGCCCAAAGAATAAAAATGCCGCGGGTATGGCTATGGCGGAACCTATAATAACCTCAACGAATTCGTTGATACTCGTCGTGGCCAAACCGGTCAGTACTATATCCTCATCCTCCTTTACATAACTCGCATACACCGCTATTGCTCCCATTCCTAAGGATAGGGTAAAGAATATTTGTCCGGCCGCCTCAACCCAAACCTTACCGTCAAAGATCCTTGAAAAATTGGGTTTCCAAATGTATTCAAGCCCCTTTATAGCAGACCATTCGGGATTGTGTCCGGACGATGTAAAAATAACAACCATTAACATAATCCCCATTAAAAACAGTGCGGGCATTCCCACCTTTGCAGCCAACTCTATACCCCTCCTTATACCCCTGTGCAACACAATCCAGTTCAGGAATAAAGTTATCCAAAATATTATATACGCTTCAAGGGAGGGTGCGGTATAATTTTTTAAGAATTCCGTAAAGGGTTTTAAGGCTTCGGAAGTTTCCGTAGTGGCAACGGGTGTAGGCATTTTACCAAAAAGGGAATGTAAAGCAAAACCCAATGTCCAAGACTCAATGTATATGTAATAAAACACTATTAAAATGGGTGCGGCAACTCCGAATATACCCAACAACCTTGCCAAGACATTTCCGCGGGTTATGACACCCAAAATGCCAACGGTTGAACCGTGCCCCCTTATCCCACCATACCTACCCGCCATCCACTCAACCCACATTAAGGGTAATCCCAATAAAGTTAAAGATATAAGATAAGGAACTATAAAGGCGCCTCCACCGTAAAGGGCTACCTTTGAGGGAAATCTCAATAGATTACCCAATCCTACGGCATTTCCTGCGGTGGCGAGGACTACCCCTATTTTTGAACCCCAGTGCTCCCTAACCTTAACGGCCATAGCGGGGTATTATAATGGGGTAATAAATGTTTTAATCCTCCGTAGAATTGCTACTCATTTGAAAATAGTTTATTTTGGAAGTGGTGAAGTTTCAAAAGGTGTTTTGGAGAACCTTTTAAAATTTGTTAAACCCTTAGCCGTTATAACCAAACCCGATGCCCCAAAGGGGAGGGGAAAAAGGGTTTTACCAACTCCGGTTAAGGAACTGGCTATATCCAAAGGTATCAAGGTATTAACCCCAAAATCCTTAAAGGATGAGGGGTTTTTAGGAGAACTAAAAGCATTAAATCCGGATTTTATAATGCTTGCGGATTATGGGGGGATACTTCCAAAAGAAGTGCTTGAAATTCCGAGATTATATCCCCTTTGCTTTCACCCCTCCCTGTTACCAAAATACAGGGGTGCATCACCCATTGAAAGGGCCTTTTTTAATTGTGATGATATCTTGGGTTTGACGGTTTTCGTTATGAACGAAAAAATTGATGAAGGGAAAATCATTATACAGGATAAAATCCCTTTAAATCCCTGCGAAAACACAAAAGGAGAAATTCTACCCGAGATTACAAGGATGGGGGCAAAAATGCTTTACGATTCTGCAAAGATGATATTGCAAGGGTTTAGGGATTTTAAACCGCAAATCGGAGAAGTTTCCTATGCCCCGAGATTAAAAAGGGAAGAGGAATTTATAAATCCATATGAGGGTGTAAAGAGAACCGTGGGGAGGATTAACGGGTTATCCCCAAAGCCCGGGGCGAGGTATGTTTGGAGGGGGAAAAACTTAAAACTCTTAAAGGCAAGGCCTTATTTGGGGGAGGTTATAAACGGCAACATAGGGGAATTCTTTTATGAAAGAAAAGAGAAAAAGTTGCTCCTTATTTGTTCGGATGGGTATGTGGAAATAATAACGGTTCAAGTTGAGGGGAAAAATCCAATAAGTGGATACGATTTTGCAAACGGTTATTTAAGACAACCTTAAAATTCCGACTATGTTAAGGTGGTTATCGGTATCTTTAATTCTGATTATAAGTTGTGCCACCGTACCCAAGAGTTATGTTAAAAGGGTTGAGAAATTGGAAAGGGAAGTTGATAGTTTGAGGATGGAGATAAAGAGGTTAAAGGAGGTGGCAAAAGCATTGGCAGACAGTACGAAAAAATCCGAGGAATACTACAATCGTATTTACGATTACATATACAAGGAGTATGAGAAGAGGGGAAGCCCAATAAGACCACCAAAGGTAAAATAACTTGGAAATACTAAACAACATAAGTTCCCAAAAATACAACAACCTTTTGGAGTTTTTGGCCTTTTTGAGCGTTTATGACGATGAAGAAAGGTTGAGGGTTTATAAGGAACTCATTGAAGGGGTAGGGGTTAAGGATAAGGTTGTGGTGGAACTCGGGGCGGGTTTTGGATACTTATCGGTTTTTGCATCGGAAAAGGGGGCAAGGCGGGTTTATGCCGTTGAAAGGAACCCTTACGCCTTCAAGATTTTAAAAAAGAATGTTAAAAGATACGAGAATATCCAACCCATAAAAGCCGACGCTTTAAAGTTCAAGCCAGAGGAGGAAGTTGATGTTCTAATACACGACTTTTATGGCCCTTTACTCTACGACGAATCCCTTTACATACTTGATAACTTAAAGTTTAAACCAAAGGAGGTTATACCGAACGGTGGGGTCTTAAAATGTGGGATTTTGGAACTTGAAAGGATAGACGACCCAACGGTTGATATTGATGTTTTAAAGACTTTCAAAAACATCTTGGTGGCGGACCTGTTTGATTATTACATTAAACCCAAAAGGGAGTTTTTGGTGGCAAGTTGGGAGTTTGGCAAGGGTTTAAAAGCCTTTCAACCCGAAATTCCAAAAACCGGTGAGGTTTTGGTTTTTTGGTTGGAGATCTTACACGACGGTAAAACCCTATGCTCTTCCTATGATTGCAGAAATTGGCCACTCGTATATACATATAACCAAGGTGGAAAGTTTGTACTTAAATTTTCTTGGCGGGGTGATTATTCCGTTGTGCGTTTTAGGTGGATTACCTAATACACACCCTTTGCGGGCATGCGTATTTCCGTCTTTCCGTTAACAACCCTCTCTATAACCTTCCTTCCCAGAGGAGAATAAACCATTACCTTAGCATTCTCACCGTTAAGGATTAACCCGTTTCTCGTAGTTATAACCTTAACACCCCCTATGATCCAAATCCACCGGAAACCACTAATGCAAACCTTTAACCCTTACGATTTCCCAAGTATTCGCCCTGTCATGCGGTATAGTATTGTTGTTTGGTGTGAGGTTATCCGCTGAATATTTCTCCTCCCAGCCCTATTACGGTTAGATCAAGGTCATTAACCAAACAACCACCGCCACTTGCACAGCCCGTTGAAGCCCTATAATCGCTCTAAGAGAGGACAAACCTCGTGACCATATGGGGATTACAGACCTCAACCGAATAAACCGCGGAATCCCCAGTGTTTAACCCGGCACCCTCATCAACAAACCACAACTTTGACTTTCTTTCATCCGAAGAATCCGCCAAAGAGTTCCAATTATCCTCCGGCGAGAAGTACATAAAGTTATCCAAAACAAACCTTCCGGCACCTTCATTGCCGTTTGGAACATTTGTATTACCGGCCGAATATTCATTTCCGAAGGATACATCGTTATCGTGGGCTATTGGTACAGCCGAAGCCAGCAAAGACGCCTTAACCAGGGCGGCGGAAGGGTTGTGTGAAGGGGCGTAGTTTCTCGTCCCGTTTCCGTACCACCCCTCCTTGTAATACTGCCTTATAAGTATTGCACCGCCGGGATGTACCCATCCACCACCAGGCGCTTGTATACCACCCCATGCCGAGTATGTGGTATCCCCTATTGCCATTATATCAATGCCGAATCTCCCACTGGGATAACTACCGTAAGCGCTCCAACCCATTTTTGCATCAACCGTCCTACCCATAGCACCCTCGGGAGGGGTTTTGACGGGGCACAGCGGGTACATACATATCCCCAAGTGGGGCTTGCGAGATGAGCCTTGCCATACCGGAATAACCAACGGATGTTTCGGCCTTATGCGTTCCATGGCACCACAACTACCGTAATCTCAAAGCTTTATGATTTGGTGATTTCTGTCAAGACCGTCGTCGTTATACCCGAGAATCTCACCCTCTCCGTGTAATCCTTTATGCCATACGATAGTATAGGTTAGGTTGGTTGAGGTAGAATGTCTTAATTCAACGAAGAAAACCTCATTTTATCAACATCGCCCGCGACCCCTTGGGCTATTTAGGAATACGGACAATTTGTACTATCCTCGCCACATATGGCCTTTTAAGGGGCTTCTTTTAAGGAAAACTCCAAACCGGAAACCACAAAGGCGTATTTATGTCAAGCCATAATGAACCTACAAACAACCTTAAAATCTCTAATATGAGCCTTTTCATTTCCTTTGTTTATATGAAGCACGAGGCTTGGGCATCCTTTTCAAAGTTCTCCTATAAGTATAGGGATAAAAGCGCGGTAGCGGATATAGGTGGATATATGAGGTTGTTTAAGTGGGATGATTACGGTTTGGCGGTTGGAGGGGATTTTGTGGTTTGGCTGGGTTATGATGTGGGTTTAATACAATTAGATCCAATATACGCGGATTATTATGTTTGGTTTGGAGGGTTTAAAGAGGTAAATAACGGAACCTGGTACTTATTCGTTGAACATCCATGCCTCCATTACATAGATAGACTTGATACCCTACCCCTGTATTGGAATGCCACAAGGCTAATGTATAGGGAAAGGGATTTTGAGATTTCCGTTGCCCAATACATACATAGTGAAAAGTATCAGTTCCTCTCAAGGGGGACGGATTGGGGTATGGATTTAAAGGTTTTTAAAAGGTTAAGAAAAAACTTTGGGAAGGATATTTCATTGTTTTTGGATGGGTATTCGTTTTTTGCTTTGAGTAGAAATTACCGCAAGTTATACGCATCTTTGGAAATAAAGGGGGGGCTGGAATTTATAAACGAGAGGGGAGACTTTACCATATCCTTGGGTTTTAGGCCGTATGAAAGGACAGGTATAGTAAGGGATGCCGAGGGTGTTCCTTATGTTTCTTTAAAGGTTAGGGGGTTTTGACGATACAAGGGGTTCAGCCTTAGAATTCTGGGTGTATGATGTTGTATATTCTAAGCGCCTGCGGATGTCCCACCTATAAGGTTAATATAGGCAATAGGGTGGGAAGGGATTTGCCGTACAACGACTTAAACTATATTTCAACCGAGAGGAGCACAAAAAATGTCGCGTCGTGTAAGGGAAAGGTTCATACCGCCTGGTTTGCAAGGGATTTTTCAGGGAGTACGGCCATACTTTACCGTAGAAGCACCGACGGTGGAATAACTTGGGATCCCGTTATACAATTAACACCCCTTGGGAATTTGGACCTTGAACTCTGGGTTCAGTGTTATGGGGATACCGTGGTGGTTGCGTATGAAAAACTTTTCTCGGACAAGGAAATATATTATAGGTATTCCATAGATGGGGGTGCAACTTGGAGTGCGGAAGCCGTTATGGAAGGGGGTTCTTATAACCAAGAGGGGCCATCTGTGTGGATAGGTGGGAATAAGCTTCACTTAGCATGGGTTGATAATACACCAATCCTAATAACCCCCATATATTATATATACTACAAAAACAGCACCAATTTGGGTTTGAGTTGGACAGCGGATGACAGGCGGGATTTATCCGATTCACCTATAATAGTCGGAGACCCTACAAACCCAAACATTTTACACATTTGGTTTATGATATTCAATACCTTTGAAAGTAAGGCGAGATATATAAGGAGTGTTGATGGAGGTGCCACTTGGTCTTCAACCTTTGACCTTTCGGGCGGTGTAAATGCCTCTGGGAGTGGATTTTGGAGAAGGCCGATAGGTTCAATTACAGTATATGGCGGGTATGTCCATGCGGTCTTCGTTGATGATAGGTTTGGGAATAAGGAGGTTTTATATAGGAGGTCAATTAATTCCGGGGTCTCTTGGTCGGGTATAATAAGATTGACAAACACACCCGGAATATCTTGGAGCCCATTTATACTAACCAATCCCTTCGGGGAGGTTAGACTTTATTGGGTTGATGATAGCGATGGAGATTACGAGGTTATGTGTAAGATTTCAACGGATAACGGCGCTACTTGGTTGGCCGATGACAGGCTAACAAACAATTCCGCAAGGGATGTAATGGTTAGCCTTGATTACGACCCAACAAATTCAAGATGGCATATCGTATGGGCTTCAAACGAGACGGGTGATTGGGAGGTGTATTACACATCCGACCCCTGTCCTATGGGAAACGACGATGAATTGGGTGTTGAGGAAAAGGCGGATAAAGCGGATTTGAGTATACTAAAGGATGGAGTAGTCTTCAATTCCAATGGAGAGGTTAAGGTTTTCGGTTGGTCGGGTAGAACTTACAAAAAAGTGCAGGCTCATAAGGGTTATATGTTAAAACTACCCAAGGGGATTTGGTTTGTAGAGTTTAAGGGGAAGATATATAAGGTTATCATAAGGTAAAGCAAATTCTTTTATAGGGGGTTTTTGTGTATCACTCCGTGCTTTATACAATCGCACAGGGATACCGATCAAATCCCTTTATTTCCTTGAAAATTGAAAGCTTCCGTCTTTTTCTTAGACCGCCACAGCGTGGTTCTTTCAACAGTTTAAATTCCACAAGGTGAATTATGAATGAATTTGTAAAGGCTTGGAGACATCTCCGCCCGGAGGTTTAAATTCCACAAGGTAGATTAGGAACCCGAGTTGTAAGTTAATAAATTAGTAAAGTTAGGCATTGTGTGGAGGGGTAAAATTTTTGGAAAAGTTCAGCAGTGCAAGTTTTTTGATACACCAAAAGGCCCATTGCTCCACCTCCGAGCCAAGCCGGGGCCTTGAACCCCCTTCCCACCACTACCCACTTGCCCGGGTCGGTGGAGCCCTTTCAAGGGTGGGTAGCCCCTCCCACTCATTTTACTTACCTACCATTTACCTCCTTTCCGGGTATTATAAGTGTTTCTTTCGCGGTGGGTTGAAGTTTATAAATCCCACTTCATGCCCTTATCCTTCCATTCGCCGAAAACAGAATTATGGTAATAAAACCCTGTTTCACCGTGCGGTTGTATAAAGCACAAAGCGATACACCAAAACACTATAAACTCCCATATCCCAAGAGCACGACCTGTATAATTCAACCTTATAATACTGGGCTATGAGGAAAAACGGAGGCGAAATTGCATCCTTCTTTGCAGGAATGGTTATAGGTTTAACGGTTGGTTCCCTTATAACGCTTCTAACCACACCTTACACGGGTGCAGAAGTTAGGGGGAAGATCGCAAAAAAAGGTAAAGATACTTGGAAAAGGCTTAGAGAGATCAAGGATGAACTGGAAAGGGAATTAGAGGAAAAGGGTAAGGGTCTCAAAGGGGAAGCGGCGGAAAAGGTATCCGAATTGAGAAGAAAGGTTGATGAATTGTTTGCCAAGTTAGAGGGAAAATTGGCGGGAAGCGAGGAATGACACTTATCTTAACCTTTGCCGGTGCCTATGATATATTTCTAAACGATTTTTCCGTTCTTTCTTTAAAATCCCATTATTACAAGCCTTCGTATGTATATTCGTCGGGTTATAATTGGGTTGCGGGTATGTTTGGGGGTGAGGTAGGGGGAGAGTATAAAGGTTTTTGGGGAAATTTTAGGTTTTTCTCATCCGGCAATATGGATTTAACAAACGAGCAAGGAGAGGTGGTGGGTAAATTCTCTTCAAACTTTGTACGATTTTCCTTGGGTAAAATTTTTGATTTTAACCAATACCGTATAGTTTCGGGTGTGGGTTTGGGTTATATAGGTTTGGCCCCAAACGAAAGGGGTTTGGGAATAAACATATACATCTTGGCTTCAAGGTACTGGGAGTTAAAAGCGTTTAAAAACGAAGTTTATGCAATTGTTGATAATCTGGGATATGAGGTTTTTCCAATAGGAATTTCAAGGGATGTTTTGCCTTTTAGGTTATCCGTAGGGGATAGGATACACAACGATAGGTTTTACGGTTTTCTGGAAATAAACGGGTATTCCTCGTCGGGCTTTTCCTTTAAACTCGGGGGGCAGTTGGGTATAAACATACTCAATTTGGGATTTGTGTATGATAGCAGGTATAGGCAGTTAAACGGTGGTTATGGTTTGGATTTTCTAAGCGGTTTATCATTTTTTGGCGGTTTGGAATATAAGAATATAACCTTTGATTACTCCTACACTTTCTTAGGACTTTTTGGAAGTAAAAACACCTTTCAAATCGGTTATCTTTTTAAATAAACCTTTTATCCTGTTTGCAAATCCGTCTTTTTCCCTTTCTTCCAAAACCTTAACGGTTTGCTCGTATCCCATTTCTATCAACAATTTCGTTTTTGTAAAATCAAAAATTGATACATCAAATAGGGGTTCAAGGGGTATATACAAAACCTTAGCCTTTTTCTTTTTTGCTATTTCTACCTGTTCCTTTAACCTCGCTTCAAGCAAAATTCCCACGGATTTCGCCAAAATCCCATATATTATGTAAGGCCACTATTTCCTTGGCCCCTTCGTTTATCGCGATATCGTACGGAAGATTATTGTAAAAGCCCCCGTCTATTAACAGCATCCGTTTATACTTCCAAGGGGGGAAATATGGGGGTAAAGCGGAGGAAGCCATTAAGGCATCGGGAACCGAATCATAAGGGTCCTTCCCAAAAACATACACATCCTTTGTTTTTATATCAACCGCGGGTATAAGGGTTCGCACCTTTAATTCCGCAAATGTCATAACGGGCGTAGTTTTTAAAACGAATTTGTAAAAAGTGTCGTTTGAAAACAAACTCTTCTGATTCCTTATAACCCTGATCAATGCTTTTAACCTTCCTTCGGGAAATATATCTTCCTTTTTTACGGATAGCCATATCTCTTCAAGTCTCTTAACAGTTTCCATACCGGGATTATGCGCGAAGAAAACGCCGTTTAACGAGCCTATGGAAACCCCAACTATTAGGTCAAATTCAAAACCCCTTTCAACCAATGCCCTTAACGCCCCAACCTGCAAAGCACCCCTCGTGGAGCCACCGCTTAATACCAAAGCCCTCATATCAACTCTTCCCTTTCCTTTAATGCGTTCATCAACATCCTTAATATTTCGCTTAAAACCCCCTCGCCTACACTTTCCAAAACCCTTAGGGCTTCCTTAAACCTCCCCGCTCCAACCAATGCATAACCGAAAAACCTCTTTAAATTGGGGTCGTCTTCCCTTTCCACGAGTTGTGATAACACCTTAACAACCTCATCATACCTTTCAAGTTTATACAAACTTTCCGCTTTTATCAGTATCAAGTCCCTATCCTCGGGCATGATGGATATTAACCTGTCTATTTTTTGAATAACCTCGGAATACCTGCCACTCCTGTAAAGGTCTAATACCTCCCTTTTTAGAGATTCTTTGTCCGGAATGTTTATAGGCTCTTTTAAAGTTATAATCCCTTTGTTCAGTAAACCCCTTATACCCAAAACCGTTTTTGAGAAACTTAAAGACGACAATTCCGAAATTTCAAGTACATTCCTTTCACCATTTATCCAACACAACACCTTCCATTCTTCGGATGATAGTTTCTCCTCCACCCTACCTTTGGGCTCTATTACGGGTATTGAAAAAGGGGAAATATCAATAGCCTCGGCGGTTTCATCTAATGCACTAACAACGGAAATAATTAGGGATGATATTGGATAAATCTCGGGAAGGTCAACGGTTTTATCAACGAATTCGTATTCTCCCTCCTTCCATGTGGCCACAATTAAAAGCCTATCTCTGATAATATCTTCAACTATATCCAAAATTCTTTCATCGTACATCATTTTTAAAACCTGTTCCTCTTCCTTCACATTCAAATCCGCTCCCAACCTTTGTTTTGCGGCATCTATAAGGGTTTTTGCCCCTTCAATGGATATAAAACACACCTTCCCGTTCTTTATGTATATTTTAGCCTCCTCGTTTACGCTTAAAATATCTTCCTTTCTCCTAATTTGAAGGACACCCTCCCTACCGCCAAGGGACAACATCTGCAACACTTCAAGGATAGAGGTTGTACTTATGCTTCCCTTCATCTTTTCAGGTTTAAGAAGAAGTTTTTCAAACCTTGTAAGTTCCTACTCGCACGCGATGATATGCTTTTATCGTAATTTAATTTTACGGCCTTTTCCCAATGTTTAATTGCCTCTTCGTTGTTTCCCAACAACGCATAGATATTACCCAGCAGAAAATGGGCCTTTTGCTCGGCATAACCTCCCTTTACCTTAGCCAAGTTTTCCAATGCCCCATGATAATCCTCCTTCTTAAACAGAGTTTCACCTACAAGGAGATAACCCCTATTGTCCCCCATCCCTATCAATTTTTTACCTATACTTTCCGCTTCCGATAGGTTTCCCAATCCCAGCATAACCTCACCAAGCCAAAACTTTGTTTCCGGATGTTCCATAAATTCGTACCTGTTGTAAAAGTTATAAGCCATTTCGTACAAGTTCATCTTTACCAATATCCGTAAGACATGCATAGCCGCTTCTTTCTTGCCTTTCTTTAAGAGTTCTCCAAATATTGATAACGCCACCCTACTATTGCCTTTCCATTCCTCAATTATACCGAGTAGTTCCAAGGATTCAAGGTCTATAATTCCCCTCTTCTTCAAATTCCCCAAAAGGTATTCCGCAAGTGATATTTTCCCGACGAGGAAGGATACAATGGCCAAAAACTTAAAGTGTTCCGGTGTTTTTCCAAATCTCATGCTAAGGTCAAGTACCTTTAAAACCGCTTTAAGATTTCCAAAAGAAAACGCCTTCTTTATCCCGTACAAAGATGAGCCGTAAAACCTTTCATAGGGGAATTCCACGAGTATGGGGAGGGGATAACTCAAATTGGGGATATTCACGAGAAAAGTTTCCGATTTTAACTCCTTAGATGTGGGTTTTAAAGTGTTTGATAGGTTCATAACCTCATCGTACCGTTTTAGTTTAAACAGTACAAAAGCCCTTATTATATCGGCATCAAAGTTTTGTACCCCTTCTATTTCCTTTAAACCCCTTTCGTATTCACCCTTCCCCACATACGCCCTCGCCCTCAAAATCTTGGAATACGGACGACTGTCGTTTAAAACTTTTAAAACCTCATCAAATCTCCCCTCGTTTAACATGAACACCGCAAAGTTGTATATATGGGCAAAATTCTTCTCGGGTTCAGGAATCTCAACCGCCTTCCTCTTTAATTGATATATTAACCACATAAACTCATCAACCTTTCCGTTATTCGCTTCCCGCAATAAATCAATCGCCTCGTTTATATTTCCTATTTGAAAATGTGCCACCGCCCCCAATTTCAGCATATCGGGTTCCTTTCGTATGGAAACCCTATAAGACTCGCAAATCCGTAACGCATCTTCGTATTTTCCATTCACTATAGCCAAAACGCTCTTGATAAAATCGTAATCCTTACGGGCTTTTAAGGTTAATGTGTTGATCTTTACCCTTCGCAGTTCCCTTGAAGCCTCCTCTATTAAACCTTTATTTAAATACGCCTTTGCCAACACTATCCCACTTTCGGTACCCTGTTTTACCTGTTTTGGAGCCTTAGGGGCATTGGTGTATAGGCTTAGGATATTCTCCCCTCCGGATAATGAGGGGTTTATCTCTTGGGCTTTGAGCATGGCCAGTTCGGCATTTTCGTAATCCCCCATTTCCCCATATACGAAAGACATTAAAAAATAGGCTTCCGCATCCTCGTGTTCCTTAACTATATCCTTCAAGATATTTAGAGATTCTTCAAGTTTCCCAAGGTTGTATAGGGCTTCCGCCAAAAGTTTTTTTGCCTCAACATCATCCGGATGTATGGATAATATCTTTTTTGCATAATCAACGGTATCTTCGTATTTTCCAAGGTTTTTTGATAGGGCCGCTGCCATGCGCAAAGCATCCAACATGTTGGGATTGCTTTCAATGTACTCCTTTAACAGTATTTCCGCCTTTTCTTCCTGTCCCATAAATATCAGTGTTTCTATGGTTTTCAAATCGCTTACATCGTTTTTTTCATCTATTGGAATATCCGCCGGATTTATATTTAAACGCTTTGCCAGAGTCTCCAAGTTATTTTTTGCAACATTGAGTTTATAACCGCTATAATACCAAGCCATTTTAAACAATTTTAGCGCCTCTTTGTACAATCCGTGGTGATAATATACCACACCCAAATTGTTTAAAGTTTCCGGATCCTTGGGTAAAACCTCTTTGAGTTTTAACAATTCCTTCATCCGAGCAAACCCCGTAGTTTGTCTAAAAGCAGGGAAACGGATTCCCTCGTGGGGATTATAAGGATTTTGGCCCTGATTTTCCCATTTACCTCGGGTAAAAGTAAAACCTCTCCGAGGATGATTACGGAATCCGATATGTTTTTCAATTCTTCTAAACTTTCCGTTTTTTTGGGAGGAGAAAAGGTTATGTTTAACCCTATAAAATTGGATATCCCCCCAACAAAAGCCCCGAAAACTATGTTTGAAACCTCTTCAAGGATATTTTCCTCATCCACGGAGACACCATACCTATTTATCACCATCCTTACGAGTTTTTCCTTTTGTTTTTCCTCGTATGCCACCACTATATTTCCGCTAAAATTCTTCTCAAAGTTGCTAAAAAACGATATAAAACTTTTCGTTTCCTCCGATAAAACTTCACCGAGTTTGTTGATATCCACAAGCCTGATCTCCGGAACTTCCATATTAACCCTACATCCCAACAATTCGGACAGGGCAGTTGCGCTTTGCCCAGCGGATATGTTAAGCGTTTCCCTTATTGCATCTAATTGATCATCCGATATAATCATGATTGCGCCACCCTTTTTACGACCTCTACGAGCGTATGGGGTTGGAAAGGTTTTACGACATAATCCTTAGCCCCAAGGTTAAGGGCTTCGGTTATCATATCCGTTTGTCCCATAGCGGAAACTATTATAACCTTCACATCCGGTTTTATACTCAAAATCTCTTTTAAAACCTCTATTCCACTTTTATCCGGCATAACTACATCGAGCGTAACTATATCCGGATTAACCTCTTTAAAAACCTCTATGGCCTTTTCCCCGTTATCCGCCTCCCCCACAACCTCAAAACCCGCGTCTTCCAAGGCCTTTTTTATAAGAGTCCTCATAAACTTTGCATCGTCAATTATCATCACCCTTGCCATAGTTCTCCTCCAATTCTAAAACTAAGGTTTTTATCCTCTCCGCTATTTCCCTAATATCACCCGCCAAAACCCTCAGGGGCTCATAATCCTGCATTTCCGCGTTGATAGAAAGTATTATAAGGTCATCCAATAAGTCCTTTAAAAGTTCAAACTTTTCCCCTTTCATTCTACAATCCTCAGAATACTAATCTCCCCTTCCCTTTCCTCCTTTTCGGAAGGAATAAACCCGCGTAGGTTTTCGGAAAGGGTTTGAAGGTTGTCGTTTATATTTAAGGTATTATCGCTTAACCTTTGTGCGATTTTATCAAGTTCGCTTAGTATTGCTGCTATTTCGTTGATGGAGGACGAAGATTCGTATATCGCTTGGGAAATCTCGTCTATTAATTTGTCGGAGGATTCTATTCCAAACTTTATACCTTCAAAGGCTCCTTTTATTTTTTGAGCGCTTTCCGAAGATTTTCGCAAAATCTCCGTCCATTCCAAACTCTCTTTTATGATTCCTCCTATGTTGCCCCGTAAGCTTCCCATACCTTCACCCAAGGATTTCATTATAAGACTGCTTTTTTCCGAAAGTGTTCTAATTTCGCGGGATATAACCTCAAATGAGGTTTCCTCTCTAAACTTAAATGTTTCCACGGTGGCGTTTATTGAAAGTATTTTTATCTTTTGGATGATTTTTAACATTTCCGTTAATATGGTGTTTAAATCCCGGGCAAAACCGGTAATGCTTTTCAAACTCCCCATCAAAGAGTTTATAGATTGCAATGTTTTTCCAAAATCCGCTATGTTATTACTTACATACTCATAACCGTTTAAAGCGTTGGTATACGATACCTTTGAAGAATTTTTTAAATCTTCAAGGCTTGGTAATAAAACCTCGTTAAAAGCACCCGATATTTCGGAAGTTGATGTGGATATTTGGGATATTTGCGCAATTATTTGCCTAAGAGAAATGGAGATTTCTCCCAACTTTCCGCGTAAAGATACCAAGGCCAAGGATACCGCTTCGGCAATTTCCCTGGGCTTATTAATAAACTCCTCTATGGCAAACTCAACGACTTTGTCAAAGGGAACATACATACTTATAATATTTGTTAAAGCCCTCTTTCCCCGGATGGATCTAACTATAAAGTCGGTGGTGGACAGCCTTATTAATATTAAAGCGGATAAATCCATAAAACCCCCGGCACCCAAAATAACGGATGCGGGAATATTTCTAAGGTTCCAGAAATAAAGAGCCCCCAAGAATAATACCAAAGGATAAGAACTCCTCAAAACCGCATAAGATAAGAGTCTAAACCTTTCAACCCGGGGATTTCCCTTTTGCTCCGAATACATCAATAGCATTTTATTAATTTCCTTTTCAAGATCGGCAAATGTTTTGTGGAAGTAGTTCATATCGGAGTATAATTCCTGAATTGCCGTATTCATTTCATCCAATGCTACACTTATTTCGGTAAGGGATGCGGAGGCTTCTTCTATGGTTTTTATTATTGTTTCCGCCTTATCAACGAGTATCCTTACCGAATCGCGAATGTTAAGGAAGTTTTCGTTAATGCCCTCCGCCCTATCGGATATACCCTTTAAACCGCCCCTAATACTTTGGGCTTCCTTGATGTTGTGCTCTATCGTACTGCCTATTATGTTCAGAATTTCAAGTGTTTTCCGAATGTTTTCCTTGGAACTTAGGGATAGTGTCCTTATTTCTTGTGAAAGTTTTGTTATACCCGGCAAATTTTTATATTTGGCGGTTTCCAAGGAGACATCGTATGCCAAAACGGTTATCATTTTCCCTATATCCTCCAATTCCCGGGAGTGTTCGGAAAGTTTAACGAGGGTTTTTTTAACATTTTCAAGGCTTTTTATGAAATTCTCAAAAGATTGATAAACATTATGGAAAACCTTTAAATTATCCTCCAAATCCTTTAAACCCGCTTCCACATTCCTTTGATTATAATTCGCCGATTCCGAAAGGTGCGTTAAGTTTTTGGATACTATCTCCTCAAATGCCCTTGAAATTTCGGATACGGATGAAGATATTTGATTTATCTGTATGCTTATGCTTTGTAAATTATCGCTTGTCTCGTTTATAGTTTTGGATAGAGCGGTATAAATTTTATCAATTTTTTTGGCTATTTGAAATGGCGTTATAACAAATTCATTCCTTAACCTTTCCACGGTTTGATTTATGTCGTAATAATATGTTAATACCGAAGGTGGTAAAGGGGTTGCATCCTTTGCAAATCTTATAACATCTATTATGTGCTTTGGTGCCGTAATGCGGGCGTGTATGTATATGGTTATATACCCTAAGAGCAGCAAAAACCAAAATATTCCAAAGGGTATATTACCCGACAAAATGGAGAATACACCTCCTGAAAAAAGGGAAATAAAGGGAAACCCCACAACCAATATTAACGGGAAACCCAAAAACTTTTTTATACCCTCCAATGTTCAGAATATTATAAAGCCGTCAAAGTTTTGATAATACCAACTCTTTCAACCTTAAAATAGCTGCTTATGAACATCAAGAAAGTTGTAGGATTGGTAAGCATAGGGATAGTAGGTATTCTCGTGGGATTGATAATAAGCGCAAGGGCTAATATCACGGAAAACCTTAAAGCCGTTGAATCTTCTGAAAAAGGGAATCAATCCACAAAAAACCCAAATAACGCACCAACCATAACAATACCTTCCTTTGCGGACATAGCGGAAAGCGTTTTGCCTTCGGTTGTGAATATTGAGGGCAAGGGTAAGGTTAGGGTGGAGATACCCTTAGATCCCCTTTTTGAGTATTTCTTCGGTCCCCAATGGAGGGAATACGAGAGTAACAGTTTGGGTTCGGGTTTCATTTTCAAAAAGAAGGGCAATACCTATTATGTTATGACGAACAACCATGTTGTAAGCGGTATGGATGAGATCACATTAAAACTTTACGATGGAACCATAATAGACAAGGTTGAAATCGTTGGAACGGATTCGGCAACGGATATAGCGGTTTTAAAGTTTGAGAGTAAGGACAAATTTCAGGTTGCAAAGCTTGGGGATTCCGATGAATTAAGGGTTGGGGATTGGGTAATGGCCATAGGTAGCCCCTTTGGTTTGTCTTCAACGGTTACGGTAGGGGTAATAAGCGCCAAACATAGGGAAATAGGTGTTATGCGTGATGCCCCATCAATTCAGGACTTCTTGCAGACGGATGCGGCCATAAATCCCGGGAACTCCGGAGGCCCTCTGGTAAATGTTAAGGGGGAGGTTGTGGGTGTAAATACCGCCATAATCAGCAGAACGGGACAGTATGCGGGTGTAGGCTTCGCAATACCCATAAACATAGCAAAGAATGTTGCGGAACAGTTAATAGAAAAGGGAAAGGTTGAAAGGGGATACTTGGGCATATACATGCAGGATGTTAATATGGATATAGCAAAACACTTTAAACTCAAAAAGCCTTATGGAGTGATAATTACGGATGTGGTTAAGGGTTCTCCGGCCGAAAAGGCGGGTTTAAAAGAGGGTGATATAATTGTAGAGATTGACGGGAAAGAGATTAAAAACTCCTTACAACTCAGGTCTTATGTTCAGAGTAAAACACCCGGAGAAAATGTAAAGGTAAAGGTCCTTAGGGATGGTAAGGAAAATGTTATAACGGTTAAATTGGGTTCCGCGGAAAAGTTCATGACAAAGGTTGAGAAGGCGGAGGAAAAGGCGGGTTCAAAAGAAATAGGTATTACGGTTAAGGAAAGCGGTGGAAAAATCGTAGTTGATAGCGTTAAACCGGGGAGCGTTGCGGAAAGTGTTGGTATAGAACCGGGGGATGTGATTTTAAAGGTTAACGACTATGAGATAAAAAGCATAGAGGATTACGAAAGGGCCATATCCGAAGCCAAAAAAAAGGGTTCGGTTTTAATGCTATTGCAAAGCGGTAATATAAAGAAGTGGGTGGCGTTTTCCTTATAAGTAATGGACATAAACCATTTAAGGGGTAAAAGGGTTGTAATACTCGCGGGTGGCGAATCGTCGGAAAGGGAGGTAAGCTTTAGGTCTGCGAAAAATGTGCAAAAGGCTTTAGAAAATCTGGGTATAAATGCCCCTATTGTGGATTTTTGCGGGGATAATATAAGGGATATTGTTCAAAACCCCCCGGATTTGGCGGTAATAATGATGCACGGAAAACCGGGGGAAGACGGCACGGTTCAGGGGTTTTTGGAAATGCTGAAAATACCTTATACCGGCTCCGGTGTTGTTGCCAGTGCGGTGGGTATAGACAAGTATATTTTTAAACTCGTTTGCAGGGGTTTGGGTGTAAGGGTTCCGGATTTTACGTTAATAAGGAATTACGAAGGGATTGACAAGGCTTTTGAATTTGCGGAAAGTGTAGGTTATCCGGTAATAATAAAACCCCGCTCCGAGGGTTCATCCGTGGGTACAAAAATTTGTAAAAGTCCGGATGATTTGAGGGATGCTTTAAACGAAAACCTAAAAACATTTGGTGATACACTCGTTGAAAAGTATATCAAGGGAAAGGAAATAACGGTTGGGGTTTTGGGAACCGGAAAGGATGCCTTTGCCCTACCCATCCTTGAATTAAGGGTAAAAAACAGGGAGTTTTACGATTATGTTGCAAAATACACAAAGGGGGAAACCGAATTTATAATACCCGCCGAGTTGCCAGACAAACTTTACAAAAAGGCACAAGACACGGCCCTATTATTGCATAGGGAAATTGATTGTAAGGGTTTTTCAAGGGTTGATTTCATAGCAACGGATGAGGACGTTTTTGCCCTTGAAATAAACACAATACCCGGAATGACGGAACTCTCAGACCTGCCGGCTGAGGCTAAGCATATGGGTTTGTCTTATGAGGATGTTGTGGTTTATATTTTAAAATCGGCATACGAGTGATGTTTGCGTTGGAGTTTGTAAATTTTCAGTATAATGTTGTTGAATTCACATCAAAAACGGCAATTTTTAGCGAAAGCCCATACGGGCTTAAACAGAAGGATGGATTTAACTTAGGTATATCCTCGGGTATAATCCCCGGGGACTTTTACGGTGGTGGGATATTATCCTATAAAAACTCCGCATTGGAGGGTGTGGTTTATAGGTCTGGGGATGTTTTAATAACCACCCTCCCGGACACCACAAGGCCCCCATCATCCGATAACCAGCCCGAGGTCGTAGGTAGGGGTAATTTTTGGGCGGGAAAGGTTTCTTTTAGAACGCATAGGATTAAGGGTGATTTTGTTTACGGGTTTAAGGCAAAGTTTATATATGCAAAGTTTTTAAGCGATTGGGGAAGCGGTGGGGGTTTTGATGTTTTCGGTGGGTATTTTGGGAAAAACATTTTAACATTTGTGGCCATAAACAATGTTTTAACATCACCCGTTATATGGAGCACCGGGAAAAGGGAGTTTGCACTCCCGGAGGGGGATTTAAGGTTTTCATTGCGGAATGGAATTATAATGCTAACCTTCGGCGGTGTTTTTTCGCCCGATGGTAGGGGGTTTAAACTCAAAAGGGACGGATTTGTATCCTTATCCCTTGATACGCCTTACTTTGGAATATTTGGCGGATTCTTGGACGGATTCCCAAGGCTGGGCATAAAGGTTAAGAGAAAAAACTATTCCTTATCCATAGGTTCATCCTATCAGCCGGATTTCGGTTTTTCTTTTAGGGGGGATTTTGCATTTGAAATTTGAGAACATCTTTCAAGAAGTCGTAAAAAATTTACAAAACTCCTATGCCCCTTATTCTCAATTCTTAGTATCAAGTTGTGCGGTTATGGAAAATGCGGAGGGGGATGTTAAAAGGTTTTTTGGTGTGAATGTTGAGAATTCATCGTACGGTTTAACGGTTTGTGCGGAAAGGGTGGCGATTTTTAAGGGGGTTTCGGAGGGTTACAGGAAACTCTTGGTGGTTGTTTTGGTGGCATCCTATAAAGGGGAATTGGTTGAGGTTTATCCATGTGGGGCGTGTAGGCAGGTGATGTGGGAGTTTGGGGAAGGTGATACGGAGATATACAACGGCTTTAAAAAGGTTAAACTCGGGGAATTACTACCCTTAGGTTTTAGATTGAGGCGGAAAGGGTGAGGAAAAACAGCCTTCCGGGTTGGGGTATAGGTCGTGGGGATGTGGGTTCTATATAATCCTCGTTCAATAGGTTATTAACACCGGCTGATAGTTGGAATTTCCCAAAGTTTTTTAAGAGGGATATGTTTATTACACTAAAACCCGCATAGTTCCACCTGTAAAAGGGTTTAAAGGTTAATCCTAAAAGGTTTATATCACCGCCTACGGATATTTCGGGCTTTGGTGAGTATGGAACGCTATCACCGTTGTATAACCCGTTGTTGGGTATTGCAATGCTTGATGTTAGGATACCCTTTCCGATTATAACCTTTGACTCAAACTCCAACCCCCTAAAATCCGCATACTCAGAATTTTCCCACTTAAATGTATCCGCCTTTATATTCTTGGGATAGATATACCCATAAACCCTGTTGTAGTATCCGTTTACGGACAGAATCGTGTTTCTTATGTTGATGGTTATGCCGATCTGCCCTTCGTATGCGTTTTCGGGCTTTAAATCGGGGTTTCCTATGTCATACCTGCCGAGGGCGTGATGGTATCCCACAAAAAACCTTTCATAAAGGTCTGGCACACGGGAGGATTTGCTTATCGTTCCGGAAATGGAAAGGTTGTTTATATTATAGTTTCCGCCCAAGAGAAAGCCGAATATAAAGGGGTGACTCCCAAACTGAAAGTTCAAACCGCCAATGAGTTCATAACTTTCCCTTTGTACTAAAGCATACCTTAGTGAGGAGAAGAGATATACAAGGCTGTCCCCCGTATGAAACCTGCCGTAAAACCCCCTTAGATATAAGCCCAACCTATCCCATACGGTTGAGTATATCCCCTGAAAATTTTCCTGTTTGATAACGGTCTCTTCCCCTTCCTCAAATTCCCTTTGATCAAGGTTCTGATATGCAAAACCAAGACCCTTAAACTTTGCGTAAAGCATTGTGAATTTATTGCGGGAGTGGGATTCTTCAAAGGGTATTCCGAAGACCTGATCCTTATAATACCCATATGCCGAAAATCTACCATAATAAAACCCGCCTTTGATGTTTATCGTCGTATCCCAAGAGTTTTCAATATAATTTCCCAATCCCCTAAACCCACCGGAAATAACCGCTCCGGATTTTTTACCCCCGTAGGAGATATCACCGAATGCCGAAAATCCCAAGTTGGGAATTATGTTTATCTTTGGCTCAAAGGTTAAACCCTCGTCGGGCTTTGTGTTTTCAAGTATTAACGCCCCACCCAAAGAATTCCCACCGAATATACTCCCAGCAGAACCCTTAATTATGCTCAACACTTCCCCACTGGGGAAAATACCCGATGGGTGGTCTTCCGATGAGGATTCATCCGATATGACAAACCCATCAAGCAAGACCTCATACCTTTTCCTGTCAAATCCCCTTATATTAACCTTCGTTAAAGAGGGCGGTCCGTATGTACTAACACCGGTTTCGTATATACCAAGCGTATTTATCGGGTCAGAATAATCCTCGGGGGTTGATATGTGGAAGGGTATTTTTGAAAGTTGGGAAATCCCTTCAACGGAAACCTCAACGGGGTGTAATGTTATTGGGGAGGATTGTAAAATTATTTCCTCCTTAAAAACGCCCTTATATGTTTTATACCCCACCCTGTTAACAAAAAGGCTGTCATCCCTTTTTATCTTTGCACACCCATCCTCACCCGTCAATTCCCAATCCCTCTTTGTCCTAACATATGCCCCATAAACGGGCTTTCCGCTTTCATCCTTAACGCAAACCCTTACAAAAGCATCGCTTAGGATTATCAATATCATTTTTCACCTCCTTTTTGGTTTAAACTTTTGGTGTTATTTGGTGTTAAGGGTTTTTAAGTTAATCTTTATAAGGTGGGGAGCGGATTTTTAATGTCGACGGGACATTTAAATCCCAAAATGTGTAGTTTTCTTTAAAGTTTTTTACCTCAAAAAACTCCCCCACCCTTTCAAAAACCGGCTCTGGTGGTTCAAATGTCTGGGGTATGTAATTCTTTAAAACATAGGCCGGGCAGTTTTGGGGTTCGTAAATAGTTTTGTGTATGTGAAAGTTTGATAGGAACAAATTGAATAAGAGAATTAAGAGGGTGAGGGTTAAACGGAGCATAGGGAAAAGGTATTATAAGGGGGTAATATTTCCGGCTCCCTTCCAAAGAGTTCTTCAAGAAAATCAATAAGACCGCAAACATTTTCCTCC
>CAYRSH010000003.1:0-14538 GCA_964426895.1 uncultured bacterium | reverse complement strand
TCAACCTCCCTTCCAAAGAGTTCTTCAAGAAAATCAATAAGACCGCAAACATTTTTAAAGGTTGCCTTCCCCCTCTCAAACTCAACAATAAAATCTATATCGCTTTCCTCCCCCGCCTCCCCCCTAACAACAGACCCAAATATCCCTATCCTCTTAACCCCAAAACTTTCTATTTTCTTCTTATTCTCCCTTATCTTCCTGATAACCTCCTCCTTTGTCATACTCCGAGTATTATAAGGCTTATCCCACCTTTAACTTGTTCTTAACCATCTCAACCCCTTCAACCATTCTACAAAGTTTCTCATAGGCCACTTCCCATGTCCTCGTCCTCAAACCGCAATCCGGAGCAACAAAAATTCTGTTCGGGTCTTGTATTATTTCCAAAGCAAAGAGAACCCTATCCCTTATCAATTCCGCGGGCTCTATAAAGTCCGTATGCACATCCAAAACACCAAGCCCCACAACAAAATTGTAGTCCCTTAATATTTTTAGTATCTCATAACCCCTTCTCTTATCTTCGGAAACCCCCAACTCCTTCGTATCCCTGTTCGCATACTCAAAATGCAACTCGTTTATATAACCCTCCAACCTCTTTATCTCCGGAAACAATAGGAAATAATTGGAAAAGCATATATGCATACCAAAAAACGCCTTACCCTTATTCTCCCCTACGGATGCTATTGCGGAATCCACAAATATGTCTATCTCGTTTCTCTTCGTGGTTGCGGCTGGTTCGTCTATTTGGATAAACTTTGCCCCCTCGTCTATTAAGGCCTTTATATTAGGCTTTATAACATTCTCGGAAATATTCTTTAAAAACTCCCACCTCGCCCTCCTGCGCCTCTCAACCACACCTTTAACCCCTATTTCAACCCCTTTAAGGTAATACTCGTCAAATGACCAATCAACCAAAGTATATGCACCCGTTAAGGGGATTTTAACATCCCTTTTGGCAAAAGAGGATATGGTTTTGTATTCATCTAAATGGTAGAACCTTTTGAGTTTCGGCTCTTCCGTAATAGCCGCCTTTCTGTAATACTTGTTATCAAAACTCCTAACATGGCCGTAAAACCTAAACCCATCTATGTTTTTAACCGGATGTTCGTACATCTCAACCCTGTGTTGCTCGCCGTCAAACACCACATCCAAACCCGCCTTTTCCAAAAGCCTTGTGGCGAAAAGTGAAGAATAGTAAATTATTTTCCCCTTTTCCTCCTGTGTAAAGTTCTCCCTCTTTCTTAAAATATCCAGAAGTTCCCCGTAATCCTCCTTTAAAAAATCCCCCCATTTCCTTGCATATTCTATATCATCATCGTTTAACCTTATCCCACTTATGGCCTTAACCCTCCAATTGGGTTTTGCAAGGGAACCTATCTCATGCGTTAAAAGGGGCTTAATCATTTTAGCACCTCCTTTAACCTTTTCAAAAAATCAAACTTTTTATCCGCGATTTCCCTCGGCAAGAACTCAAAATCCGAAGAACCCGTAAATATAACAAAGGGTAAATCCAAGGAAAGGATTTCATCAACAACCCCCCTAACATCTCCCGGGGTTTCTATTAAAGAATTCGTAGTATCAACTATACCCGCAACCATACCCTTATCCCATTTCCAAACCCTCTTTATATCTTCAATGTTGTTGAAGGTAAAGTCTATACCAATTCCATCCACATCCAAGGATAACAGAAAACTCAAAACCTTGTTCACAGGCGAAAAGTAGGTATTAACTATTAGTTTTGCACCGTAGGAGTTTTCCCTTATGGTTTTAATGGCCCCTTCAAAAGGCTTAAAGTGTTCCCTATCACCGTAAAAGGGTAAGGCTGGCTCTTGAAGGTAAATATATTCGTAATTTGCTTTCACGAGTTTGTTGGCCAATTCCCCAAGAATCTCTCCCAAATCCTCTATTCCTAAACCCTCCGAGAAAACCCAAAGCGTATAAGGCCCGGGGAGTATGGCCAAGTTTCCAAAACGGAAATAGTGCGAGAACTTATCGGGTTCAAATACAAAATCCTTACCCTTGAATGTTATCTTCCTCACAAAGGTGTTGGTCTCAAAGTACCTTATAAGGCCTCCGACTTCCGCATCCTCAACGAATTGTGAAATGGGTCTTATTATGTCATCCCATATTAACAAACCATCGGATACGATGTTAAGACCTTCTTGGAGTTTTGAGAGATCCTCGTAATCCTTCCTGTACCCCTCCATAAGGGTATCGTAATCCACCCTTCCCCTGTCGTAATCCCTCGTAATTTTAACCAAATCTTCGCTCCTCGGATACTTGCCATTTAAAGATATCTTTATTTCCATCCGCACACCTCCTTTATCCTGTGCAATGTATAACCGGCAACTTGCAAGTTGTTATACATAACATGTTCCACATTTATACCCAATTCACCCTCCGTTGTAGAAATATCAAGGGCTAATCTTTCAACGAGTTCAATGCTCCTCTTCTCAACTAACCTTTCATCTTCAAACAAATACCTTTTTATATCCTCTGGGATATAAACACCAAGCCATTCCATAAATTCTATATCCTTTTTCTTAGAAGCGGGTGCCAAACTTACATATATCGTTGCGGGTTTTACACCCTCGGAACTACAAAGGTTGTAATATTCTTTTAAGACTTTCCTCATGTTTTCGGTTTCAAAGATTATCTGGGATATGAAGGCGTTAAATCCCGCTTTGGTTTTTGCCAAAAGCCTTTCGGCCTCGTTTTTCCGGGTAAATATCGTTATCCCATAAACCTTTGAGAACAAACCCCTTGCAAAATTCACCGCTTCCAATGGGGAAAAACCCGGATAAACTTTCTTTGAAGATTCCCCACCCACTAAGGTTATTCCTTTGAATTCTTTGGATATGCTTAGCAGGGTATCCTCCAATAAATCCTTAGGAATTAGGGGGACAACCTTATCTATGATTATGTCTAAGCTCCCATCAAAACCTTTTAGGATTTTCCCAAACTCCGTATTATCAACCTTTGGTTTGTAAGGCACCACCCTGCCCTTTCCCCCCTTTTCCTCTATAACCTCCGGTATGTTTATGGTTCTAACATTCAGCATATTGGAAATTGAGACGATCTCAAAGGCCTTCCTCTTAACCTTTTCATCTTCCCAATCCACGGGTGGGGGTATAACGGTGAAAATGATCCCTTTAAAGTTGCAAACCCTCAATTCTTCAAACCCCTATAAATTTCCAAAATTTTATCCGCCACACCCTCGGGGGAAAACTTATCCTTTATCCTCCTTTGCCCCATAACGACCATTTTCTTCGCCTCCTCCCAGTTTAAAAGCAGGTATTCTATGGCCGAAGCCAATTCTACGGGGTCCTTCTCATTTATCAAAAGGCCGGTTTCCTTATCAATTATTATATCCGGAATACCCCCAACCCTACTGCCTATTACGGGTAATCCAAATGTTAAAGCCTCTATCAAAACAACCCCTAAGCCCTCCGTATCCCCCCTTGAATCAACTATGGAAGGCAAAACGAATATGTGCGAATTTTTATATTCCTCTATCAATTCATTACCCCCCACCCTCCCCTTGAATAAAACCACACTATCCAAACCCAAACCTTTGGTTAGTTCTTCAAGTTCTTTTCTCAAAGGCCCATCACCCACTATATGAAGGGATATATCAACACCCATTTCCTTTAAAATTTTGGTGGCTTCTATTAGGTATCTAACACCTTTTCTCTCAACGAGCCTGCCGACAAATAGGATAACGGGTTTTTCCGGTTTTTCTTTGGGTGGATGGAATTCCTTAACATCTAAGGCGGATGCGTAGGGTATAATGATCACATCCTCATAACCGAGCAAACCCTTTACATATGTTGAAATTGCGGTTTTTACATCGGCTGTATGCAAAAGCAACCTCAAAACCCTCCCTAAGAAACCGAGGCTTTCCATTAGTTTTATCTCCGCGGTGTAGTATGAATGAACAACGGGTATACCCCTAATTTTAAAGGGCAACGAAAGAATGGCCAAAGGAAAAGGCCAATGTACATGCACAACATCGTAATTCTCAGTACCAGAAAGCATTAAAGATTTTAAAAGGCCGGATAAGATATAAAAGGGGATTAAGGCGTATGCCCATTTGGTGGTTTTTAGGATTTCGGGGATGGCGGTCTTATAACCCAAAATCTCCCATTTGGAAATACAATAACGATACCTATGGACATAAAACCCCCTGAAATATTCCCCCTTCTTTCCTTTATAAGTTGGACAAAGTAAATCTACCCTTACACCCCTATTGCTTAACTCCTCTAAAACCCTCCAAAGCCAAGGGGTTAAAACAGCCCCTTCCTCCTCGTCATAGGGGCATGCGGTAATTATGTGTAATACCCTCAATTAGCGCTGATCTATCGGTATGTATGACTTATCCAATTCGCCTTTATATACAACGGAAGGCCTAAATATCCTGTTATCCTCCAAGTATTCAAGGATATGGGCACACCAACCCGCAACCCTGCTTATGGCAAATATGGGTGTAAAGAGATCGGTACTTATACCGAGGGCATTATAAACTATGCCTGAGTAGAAATCAACATTCGGGAATATACCCTTTTGTGCAACCTTTTGCATCATATACTCTTCAACCTTAACCGCTATCTTATAGTATTTACTGTTCTTTGAAAGTTCCTCGGCTATTTTCTTTAAGATTCTCGCCCTCGGATCGTAAGCCTTATAAACCCTATGCCCAAACCCCATTATCTTTTTCTTTTGGGATAAGGCGTTTTCTATGTAATTTTGGACATTATCCTCCGAACCTATCTCTTCAAACATCTTTAAAACCCCCTCGTTTGCTCCCCCGTGTAGTGGTCCCTTTAAGGCACCCACACCACCCGTAACCGCCGAATACATATCGGATAGGGTTGATGCTATAACCATGGATGTAAATGTTGATGCGTTCATTTCATGGTCGGCGTGTAGTATTAATGCAATATCCATAACCCTTGCCTCGTATTCGGAAGGTTTTTCGCCTTTTAGCATGTATAAGAAGTTTGCAGCATGATTTAAGGAGGGATTAGGTCTCACGATTTCAAGTCCCTTCCTGATCCTATCAAAATACGCCACAATTGTGGGGAACTTTGCTATAAGCCTTATTGAGATCCTAAACTTTGCTTCAAGGTTATCCCTTTTTGCATCCTCATCATATGATTCCAACAGGGATACAACAGTCCTAAGGGCGGCCATTGGATGGGTTTCCGGGGGCAAATCGTATATAAAATCTATTACCTCTTCGGGTAAATCCCTTGAATTCCTAAGGGCGGAATCAAAAATCATTAACTCACCCTTTGTTGGTAACCTCCTCAACAATAGGGATAATGCCACCTCCTCGTATGTGGATTTTTCCGCCCATTCTTCAATGGGGATTCCGAGATAGTACAACTTACCCTCTTGCCCGTTTATGTATGTTAAAACCGTTTCCGCAGCGGGTATTCCCTCTAAGCCTTTTGAAAACTTTACCTCGTTCATAACCGGATATTTTACAGAGGTTGATTGTTAATATGAACAAATTGTTTGTAATTTTTTACCGTTATTTCAACCTTACAATACCCGCCTATGGCTGGTAGGTTTCAAAACGCAATTATTACGGTTATAAATGTGATCCTCGCGATAATCCTCATAATAATCTTAGCCCGTCCCGGACAAAAGGCCAAGGAGATAGAGGTAAGTATAGCAACCATAGAAGATGTTTCAAGTCTCCCGTATTGGGTTGCTTACGATATGGGAATATTTGAAAAAAACGGAATAAAGTTTAAGCCCAATGAGGTTAGCAGGCCCTTGGACGAATTGGAAAACACCCTTAAAGGTACCCTGTATGCATCCTTTGGAATAGATTATACATTTTCTATTTTTAAAAACGCGGGTGATCTGAAAATTTTAAGGGTTTTGTACTATTCCAAGGATAACGGCGACGGTTTGGTTGTTAAGGATACAAGTATAAACTTGAAAAGTTTGAACGGCAAGAGGATAGGATATTATGATAACACAAGGTATAATGTGCTTTTAGATGAAACGCTTAAAAAGGTTGGGGATACGGCGGTGGATTTGATAGGTTTAACCTTGGATGAGATGGAAAGCGCTTTAGACAACGGAAGGGTTGATGCCATATACGCCACGGAACCCATTTTATCCTATTTGGAAAAGAAGGGATATAGGGTTGTAAAGAGGAACCTTCTCTTTTCGCCGGACATACCCGTTATTCAGGGGATGGGAATATCCTCTGCGGTTAATGTATCTTTGAGGAGGGAGGCTATAAACAGGATTAGGAAATCAATTAAAGAGGCTATTGACTATATAAACTCAAATCCAGAAGAGGCAAAGAAAATCCTCAACAAACATTTGGGTTTATCTTTAAACAAACTCCCAAAGTTTGTAATACCGGAGGATATAGGCGACTTCCAAAAGTTTAACCAATACTTGATTTCAAACGAACTTGTACCATATTCAACAATTAAAGTTGAGGACATCCTTTCTGAAAAGTGATATTTTAAAGGCCTTAGGGGTTTCATTATTATTAATTTTTGGTAATTCACCGTTTTTTATACCCATTTTACCCTTTCTCGGTTTTTCCCTGTGGTTTCATTTGTTAAAAAATACAAAAAAACCCCTTTTAATGTCCTTTGTGGTTGGGTTGCCGTATTGGATTTACCACTCCTTTTGGATTTACAATTTAGATGTTCCAAGGGTTTTAAAGCCTTTGTTGTTTGTTGGTGTGGTTTCCATGGCTTTAATACTATGTTTGATTTGGGGTTTTTGGGGTTGGATGACATCAAGGTTTAGGGGGATATATTCGGTAATCTTTGGGGCTTTTGCATTTTCATCTTTGGAGTTTATAAGGGGAGAATACCTCGGGGATTTATCTTATCCTTGGGCTTTGATGGGTGAAAGTTTCGTTAAATCGCCGTTTTTAAAGATGGCATCAATATTTGGTGTTTATTTTTTGTCCTTTTATGCGGTTTTGGTGGGGGGATTTATTGGGATTAAAAGGTGGAGGTTGGCCGCTTTGCTTTTACTATTGGGTTTGATATGGAACTACGCTTATAGGATTCCCAAACCCTACGATACCATAAAAGTGGCAATTTTACAGCCTAACATTTTACCGAGGTTGGATTACGATCCTAAGGAATGGGAACAAACCTTTAAAGCGTATAGGGAGATAACGGGGGATTTAAAAGGTATTGACCTTTTAATCGCTTCGGAATCCGCATTTCCCGGTGTTTATAGGTTTTCGGAAAATTCCAAAAAAATTGTTTATGAAATTGTGAGTAAAACCAATTCCCCATTGTTGTTCGGAACCGCGGGTGTGGAAAAGGGGGAAAATAAATACCTGTTCTTTAACAGGGCCCTTTTGGTGGATACCGATACGACGGTTATAGGGTTTTACGATAAGGTTAGGCTTGTCCCCTTTGGGGAAAACCTGCCCTTTTATGAGATATTACCGGAATTTATAAAGAATATTGAAATAGGACAGGGAAACTATCAAAGGGGAAGGGGATTCTATCCGATAAAATTTAAGGGCCATAAAATCGGCGTTATGATATGCTACGAATCAATATTCAGCGGAATAGGGAAAAAGTTGGCCGATAACGGTGCGAATGTTTTGGTTGTTATAACGAGTGATGGATGGTTTGGCAAAAGTATCGGACCTGTGGAACACTTCTATTTGGGTATTCCAAGGGCGGTTGAAACGGGCAGGTACATAATAAGGGCGGCCAAAACGGGTATATCGGCGATAATAACACCCGAGGGTAAGGTTTTAGACTCTTTGCCCTTATATGTGAGGGGTAGGCTCGTAGCGGATGTTGGTTTATACAACCACCGCACGCCATTCATATCCTTTGGTTATATCTTTCCGTATTTGTCGGTTTTGGCAAGTGTTGTATTATGGTTATTGGGGAAAAGGTTGAATGGGTATTCTTAAAGTTATTGTGCAAATTCGGAAGGCAAAAATGGTGGCCGAGGATTTGGAAAGAAGGGGACTTTTTGGATGAAATAATAATAGGTGCTATATTAACGCAAAATGTAAGTTGGAAAAATGTTGAAAAGGCATTGAGGAACTTGGAGAAAAGGGGTATAACATCAATTGAAAAATTGGTTAAACTTAAAGACGAGGAGGCCTATAAAATTTTAAAACCCGCGGCGTTTGTTAAGAGAAAAATAAGGACGCTCAGGGAAGTTTATAAAGTTATACAAAACAAAAAACCGAAAAGGGAAGATTTGTTAAAAGTTTATGGCATAGGCGAGGAAACCGCGGATGTTATAATGCTTTATGCCTATAACGAGCCCGTTTTTATCGTTGATGAATATACAAAAAGGTGGTTTGAGAGGTTTTTCGGCTTAAAGGTTGATAACAAAACATTAAAAAAGCATATGCATATATCCGATGATTTGTTTTACTTAAAGGAAATGCATGCCCTTTTGGATGAGTTGGGGAAGAGGTATTGCAAGAAAAGGCCTTTATGTGAGGCTTGTCCTTTGAAGGGTAGGTGTGGTTACTTTCGGGGTTAAAATATCAAGTTAAGGATGAGGATAAAAAAGGTTAAGGTTGTAAATTACAAGAATTTCAGGGATATATCTTTTAAACCCAAGAGCATAAACATATTCATAGGGAAACCCAATTCCGGTAAATCCAACCTATTAGAGGCTTTGAGTTTGTTGGGGATTAGTAATTTTATGGAAGAATATATAAAAAGTCTTGCAAGGTTTAAGGGATTTTACGATTTTCTGCACTATGGTAAGGGGAATTCCGCGGATGTAATAGTGGATTTGGGGGATTTTGAGGTGTATTTAAAAATTTGGAGGCATGGGAGAATAACGATGACGGATAAAAATATAAACGACCTCAAAGATTTGGATAAGGTAAAAGTTTTCCTTGACAATTACGGCGATCCTCTAAAACTTCCACCATTTTCACCTTTCCCCATAAGGAAATACACATACGATGAAAACAAATTTGCAAGTGGTGGGTTTAGTGATTTGGATTATTTGGATTATCCTTATGGCCGTAATGTAGGTGAAATTCTCCAAAAAAATCCGGATATACTCCTGAGTATAGGCGAAATTTTTGAAAATTTTGGGTTAAGCCTTGTGGTGGATTTGACAACGGGCAATGTGGAGATACACAAATATATGGGTAAGGGTTCGGTATTTAAATTTGACTTAAATCTCGTATCCGATACGCTTAAAAGGATGATTTTCTATATTACAGCGCTAAAATCCAACAGGGATTCGGTTATAATCCTTGAAGAACCCGAGATTCACACATTTCCCCAGTATATATACAGACTATCGGCTGAGATAGTAAAATCTTCAAGAGAAAACAACAACCAATTTTTTATATCCACGCATAACCCTTATATGTTTAACGGTTTGCTTAAATGGGGCGAACCCGATGAACTGGGTATATTCAAATTGGAGGGCAACGATAGAGGGGAAGGGGAGATTTATGAACTAACGGAGGATGACCTTGTAGATATTGTAGAAGAAGGTTTAGATGTCTTCTTAAATGTTGAAAAATGGGAAAGGGGAACATAAAGGAAGTTAAACTGTACGCGGAATGCTATATGGACCTCGCCTTCCTGTTGTTTATCCTATATTACAACGAAAACGGTAATTTTGAACGAATAGAAGAAGCGCATAAAAGAAGAAAATTTAAAATATGTGGGAAAGTTTATGAACTAAACCACAGCGAGGCGATGGGATATGCAAAGGTTATTAATAATGTCAAAGAAAGCAATTATGCGATAGGTTTTATTGATGCCCCTAAAAATAAAAATTTTGAAAGCGGCATCAGAAACCTTTTAGAAAAGATGGGATTTACAGAAAGTCATAACAAATTTGGTGTAGGTGTTTGGATGGCCACAAACGGGGGTAAAGTTCTTATATTAAACCGAACCATAGAAATATGGTTGAGAGGGCAGGGCTTAAAGCACATTGGTGAAAACGATAAAATTACGGATGTTAGAAAAGGTATTAAACTTCTGAAAAATGGGCTATTGGAGGGCAACGCGTTAAGCAAGGTTTGGCAAGACATTATTGACTTTTTTACCAAAGAGATTATTTCCTTCACACCCTTATAATACTTAACTTATGCAAAGGGTTAGTCCCACGAGAATGAACCTCTTGGCGAGGAAAAGGCAATTGGTTATAGCAAAACAGGGTGCTGAACTTTTGAGGAAAAAAAGGGATGCCTTGATGAGGGAATTCCAAAAGTTGCTTGTCCCAATTGTTGAAACCCATAGGGAGATAGATAAACAAGCCAGAAAGACGATAGCAGTCCTTTCCGTAGCCTTGGGATACGATGGACCGGAAGCCCTTAGGTCGGCGGCTTTATCCCTAAGTAAGAAATTAACCGTAAAAAAATCCGAGATAAAGGTTTGGGGTGTTAAAATACCCGAATTAAAACCCGAAAACCTCATAAAAAAGCCACAAGAGAGGGGATATTCAACAATAAGCATAACCGCGAGGATAGATTTAACCGCCTCCGTTTATGAGAGGTTGATTGAAAAGATTTTTGAACTCGTACCTTTGGAAGCAAAATTGAAAAAATTGGGAAATGAGATCAGGAAAACCTCCCGTAGGGTTAATACGCTTGAACAGAGGGTTATACCCCAATTGCAGGCAGAGATGAAGTTTATAAGGCAGGTTCTGGAAGATAGGGAGAGGGAGGATAAGTTCCGTTTGAAGAGGTTAAAGTCAAAGAAAAGGTGATAAAGTGATACCGTTTTTAATTTCGCAGTGGTCCTTCGGTCAAAACAAGGTGGATTATAAGGATTTAAAGTGGAAGGTTTTGGACAGCGAGCACTTTAAGGTTTATCATTATCAAGGCGGGGAAAGACTTGCGGAATTTTCCGTATATGTTTTGGAGGAAGCCTATAAAGAGTTTAAGGATTACCTTCCTGGGGCATTAAAAGAGGGTGAAAAGATACCGGTAATAATATATGTTTCCCCTAAGGACTTTCAACAGACAAATGTATCACCTTATATAGTTCCCGAAGGTGTGGGGGGATTTACAGAGGGGTTTAAAAGGAGGGTGGTGGTTCCATTTGCTGGGGATTATTACGAGTTTAGGCATGTTTTAAGGCACGAGTTGGTACATGCATTGCAGTTTGGATATTCAAGGGGATTAACCAGTTTAATCTCCTATTCCCAACCGCCGCAATGGTTCATAGAGGGTATGGCGGAATACATAGCCCAGAAATGGGATTTGAGGACGGAAGTGTATATGAGGGACCTGGTTGTAAATCTAAGGCTTCCGAGTTTAGAGGAAATGGGTTATTATTCTGGGTATATATCTTACAGATACGGGCAAGCGCTTTTTAAGTTTTTGGAGGATGTATATGGTGAGAGGGCGGTTAGGGATTTTATAAGGGTGGGGATGTCGGGAAATATAGAAAGGGCTTTAAAGAGTATTACGGGTAAAGAGCCAGATGAAATATCCGAGGAGTTCTCAATGTATATAAAATCAAAGGTTATGCGGGTTTTGGGGGAGTATGACTTTCCCCGTGATATAAAAAAGCTAACCCGTAGAAGGGATAACTCTTATATGAATGTTGGGGCTTCAATTTCTCCGGATGGTTCATTGGTGGCCTTTATATCGGATAGAAGGGGCAGAATGGGTATATGGGTTTTAAATTTGGCAACGAGGGAACTAAAATTACTTCAAGAGGGCGAAAGGACACCAGATTTTGAAAACCTACATGTTTTAAAACCCTCTTTGAGTATATCCTCCGATAATAAATTGGCGGTAATATCACAGGGGACTTTTAGCGACATTTTGAGTATTTACGACTTAAAGAAGTTTAAAAGGATAGCAAAATACGAATTAAGGGGACTGGATGGGGCGCATGGAGGTGAGATTTCCCCAGATGGGAAGAAGTTCGTCTTTGTGGGTTATAAAGATGGAATACCGGATATTTATGTTTTGGATTTGGAAAACAAAATCTTAAAAAACCTAACAAACGATGAATTTTCCGATAACGACCCCTCTTGGTATGATGACAGTACGGTTATATTCGTTAGCGATAGAAACGAAAAGGGCGAGATCGGAAGTTATGCTATATTCAAGATGACCTTAGGGGGCAAGAGGGAAAAGGTTTTTGGATATAGGAAATTTTTGAAAAAGCCCAAGAGGATAGGGGATGGCATAGTGTTTATATCCGAATACAAAGGTTCGGCAAATCTATTCAAACTTGAAGGGGATAACCTTTATATTTTAACCAATTACTTTTCGGAGATACAGGATTACGATGTTGCTTCAAACGGAAGGTGGGTTATGAGTATGCTTTGGGAAGGGGGGTGGGATGTATTCCTATCAACGGAGTTTCCAAAGGAAAAGGCGGTTGTTGAACTTAAAGATGAGGAAGGTATAATCGCAAAAGAAGACGAAGATATACAAATGGTAAAAGAACCCTTGGGATTTACCCTCGGTTTGGATTTCGCCTATGGCGGGTTTTCCTATTCAAGTTTTTACGGAACCGTAGGTTCCCTTGTTATGATGTTTTCGGATATTCCGGGGGATAATTGGATAATATTACAAATACTCGGTCAATCCCAATACATTGAGAATTCGGAATTTATGATAAACTATTATAACTTTAAGGGAAGACTTGACAAGGGCTTAAACTTTTACCAGTTGTACTTTTACAGATATTATCAGCCATACTTTGTAATAGAAAAGAGGTTGGGGTTGGATGTTTTTGGCGCTTATCCCTTTAACAGGTTTTTTAGGTTTGAATCCGGAATATCGGCTTATTACAACACTTGGATAAAATTCCACCAAGACAGTTTTGACTATTATTGTGGGATAACTATGAGTTTGTTTTGTATATACCCAAAGGTTGAATATCCCAAAGGGTATGAAGGGTTTTTATCCTTCGTATATGACGATGTACTTTTAAGCCAATACGGTTCAACCGATGGTATAAGGTGGTTATTTACCGCCTCATCATCTTTACCCTTATCACAAGTAGAAAACAGGAGGATTCAATTTGTGGGAATGTTTTTCAGGAGGATAACTACGAGAACAATATGGGCAAACCTCTTTATAGGGACTAAAAGTTTTGGAAAAAATGGAGATGTATATACCGCGGGAGGACCTTATGGTTTGAGGGGATATGACCTATACTACTTTTTTTACGATTACAACAAGGATAAACTGGTAAGGGCATTAATAGGGAACAACTATGTGCAGTACACATCCGAAATAAGGTTTCCGTTTATAGATAGGCTTAAATTTGGATTTTTGCCCATAGAAATTTGGAATTTAAGGGCTTTGGCCTTCTTGGATGTTGGGAATGCTTGGTTCAGCAACGATGAGGTGTTAAAGGAGAATTACGAATATGAGTACGGGGGCGGTGCCATAAGGCTATATCCCATGATTTTGCATCTTTTTGGAAAGGACTATAATGTTTTTGCAGATGTAGGTTTGGGAATGAGGTTTAATGTGTTTTACATTCCCATAAGACTTGATTGGGCATTCCCAATTAATCACGAGGGTATTTATAGCCCAACATTGAATATATCCTTTGGCTGGGACTTTTGATATGGTGGCGTTTAAAAGAACCGTAGGCCAAAGCATTGCAAAGGAGATGCTTAAAAAGATATTAAATCACAACATATACACCCTTATGTTTGTTGGACCTCCGGGGGTGGGTAAAGCCACGCTTGCCTTAGAATTTTCGCAGGTCTTGGTGTGTAAAGGTGAAGAAAAGCCCTGTGGTGAATGTTATGGGTGTAGGAGATTTGGGGGATTAAAATCTCCGGACATATTTATCCTCTCGGGTAAGGAAGGGGAACCCTTTAAACCCAGACCCGATGATTTCTACGAATCGGAGAGCATAATAAAGATCTCACAGGTTAGGAACTTACAGAACGAGTTGCAAAAACCCCCGTTTGAATTTAGAAAAAGGGTTGTTATAATTATGAACATAGAGAATGCCAATTTGGAAAGCCAAAATGCCCTTTTAAAGGTTTTGGAAGAGGGGAGCAAAAATACGACTTTTATCCTAATATCTTCAAAACCCACATATGTTTTACCAACGGTTAAATCAAGGGCACTACATATAAGGTTTTCACCACTGAGTTATGAAGATTTTACAAGGATTTTGGGTGAAGAAAACGAATTCCTTTACAGGGTTTCCGAGGGTAGTCCCGGGATAGCCAAGGGGTTTTTGAGAATGGGGGAGGATTTTCACAAATCGGTTGAGGTTTGGGAAAGGATAATAAACTTTAAGGATAATTCTGCTATTGAAATGGGGCTAAACCTCTTTGAAAAATGGAAGGGTTATTTTTTGAGGATAGGTTATGCAAAGGCTAAGGAATACTATTATGATTACGGGGATTGGGAAAACTTTAAGAGAATACTGTTTTCGCTAAGGGATGTTGAAATGGGCTTCAAGAGATATACCTACGAAAAGGTTTTGTATTTGTCGGCATTATGGAATTACCCGTTCGGTGTAATTTAGTAAGGTTATCATACCAGGTATTCGGCAAATAACAGGTTAAAGGTTCAGGATTAGAATAGTAGGATGAAGG
>CAYRSH010000002.1:0-53640 GCA_964426895.1 uncultured bacterium | reverse complement strand
CTTAACCTGTACATAACCTTTCAATTATGCCTACGAATGTATCTTTTGTCAAGTTTTGCATTTCCCACGGGAAAACTTAACGGAATTAAAATTCCCACTTATGCAAACGCAATACTCGGCAAAGGATATAAAGGTTCTTAAGGGCCTTGAAGGAGTAAGGAAAAGGCCCGCAATGTATATAGGCGATACCGGTAAAAGGGGATTTCACCACCTGTTTTTGGAAATCCTTGATAATTCCGTTGATGAGGCTTTGGCGGGATATGTTAGCAAAATAAGGGCTGTGGTTCATTCGGATGGTTCCATTTCCGTTGAGGATGACGGAAGGGGAATACCCGTTGATAAACATCCCGAATTGGGTTTAAGTGGTGTTGAGGTGGTTTTTACGGTATTGCACGCAGGTGGAAAGTTTGATAGAAAGATTTATCAGGTTTCCGGAGGGTTGCACGGGGTGGGTGCGTCGGTTGTTAATGCCCTATCCGAATGGTTGGAGGTGGTGGTTAAGAGGGATGGGAAGGTTTATAAGGCTAAATTCTCCCGAGGGGATATAGTTGAACCGTTAAAGGAAATCGGTGAAACGAATGAAAGGGGAACAATAGTAAGGTTTAAACCCGATCCCGAGATTTTCGGGGAACAGGTTTGGGATAAAAACTTTATTAAAAGGAGGTTAAGGGAATTATCCTATTTAGTGCCGGAAGTTGAATTCGTGTTTTACGATGAGGAAACCGGTGAAGGGGAAAGTTTTAAGAGTGGTGGTTTGGTGGATTTCCTACTTTATGTTGATGAGGGGAATAAGCCTTTGTTTTCACCCCCTTTTTATATCAAAAAATCCAACGACAATATGGAGTTAGAATTGGCCTTACACTATAACGATACCGATGACGAGGAAATTTTATCTTTTGTTAATACAATACAAACCGTAGATGGTGGTACCCATGTAAGCGGGCTTAGGAGTGCCTTAACAAGGGTGATAAACGATTACGCCCAAAAGAACAATATGTTGAAGGAGTTAAAGGGTAAAAACCTTTCCGGTGATGATGTTAGGGAGGGTTTGGTGGCTGTATTGCACCTAAAAATGCCCGAACCACAGTTTGAGGGACAGACAAAGGCAAAGTTGGGTTCTCCATCCGCCAAAACATTTGTTGAAAGCGTTGTTTATGAAGGTTTAAGGAGGTTTTTTGAGGAAAATCCAAAAGTGGCGCAAATCATAATCCAAAAAGCCATAACCACCGCAAAATCCCGTATAGCGGCGAAAAAGGCGAGGGAACTAGTAAAGAGGAAAAATTTTTTGGAATCGGATACATTACCCGGTAAGTTGGCGGATTGTATAAGTAAAGACCCGAAGGCATCGGAACTCTTTATAGTTGAGGGTGATTCGGCGGGCGGTAGTGCAAAACAGGCCAGGGACAGGCATACACAAGCGATATTGCCCATAAGGGGTAAAATTCTAAATGTGGAAAAGGCAAATTTGGTTAAAGCCCTGTCTAATAATGAGGTTAAGGCCATAATTTCCGCAATAGGGTGTGGTATAAAGGATGAATGCGACCCCAATAAATCAAGGTATGGAAAGATAATAATTATGAGCGATGCGGATGTGGATGGGGCGCATATAAGAACACTACTCTTAACCCTGTTTTGGAGGTTTATGAGGCCCCTTGTTGAAAGGGGATATATATATGTGGCAATGCCGCCTTTATATAGGGTTCAGAAGGGTAAAAATGTTGTTTATCTGTATTCCGATGAGGAACTTGAAAGGATTAGAAAGGAATGGGGTGATGATATAAGAATCCAGAGGTATAAGGGTTTGGGGGAAATGAATCCGGAGCAGTTGTGGGAAACTACGATGAACCCCAAGACCAGAACTTTAAAGAAGGTGACCGTGGAAGATGCCGTAGAGGCCGATCACCTATTCTCAATCCTTATGGGTGAGGTCGTTGAAAAGAGAAGGGAGTTTATACTTAACAATGCGAAATTTGTGAAGAACCTTGATGTTTAGTTTTATCTTCGGTTTTATCATAAACGAGGTGATGTACGACCCCTTAGGAAACGAATCCTCGGCGGGTTTATATAACGAGGCAATTGAAATATATAACCCCTCGGATACAACCGTTTGCCTTAATGGTTGGGTTTTAAAGGATAGATATGATGCGGATAACATAATTCCCTTTCCGGACAGTACCGTTTTGGAATCCTGTCCAACTTGCATAATATCCACATGCCTGCCGCCTTTTGGATTCGGGGTAATACTTGACAGGGATTATACAAATCCTTCATCCCCAAACCCCACCCCCTATTCCTTCCCCTCGGGTACGGTTTTAATGTCCGTTAACGACGCTCAATTGGGAAACGGTTTATCCCAAAACGATACACTATACCTTATTAACCCTTATGGTGATACGGTGGATATGGTTGGCCCTTTCCCGACCACCGGGGATGGGATTTCGGCCGAGAGAAAATCCCCAAACATAAATACATTCTTTCCGTCAAGATCTCCAACGGGCAATACCTTGGGTTTTGGTAATTCCGTTTCCTGTCCTTATGAGTTCTCAATATCTTTGGATAATATCTTAAACTTTTGGGATTCCCTTAGGGTGGTCTATAACATTAAAAACAACGGGACGGAGACGGCCACTTTTAAAGTATCCTTAGTTATAAACGGTGCCAAGGGTGAAACCATATCATCGGTATTACAACCGGAATCCCTACACTCGTTTACAAAAACCTTCCGTTTTACCCAATACGGTACAAACGATATAGGTATAACCTTGGATACAACGGATTGCGATACATCCGATAACTCAATATACTTTCAACACACATACGGACAACCCACTTTGATAATAAACGAACTTACATATAAGGGTATTGAGTGGTTGGAGTTGTATAACATCTCCGAGTGGAAAATGCATTTGAGGAATTTTAAGATCTGCGACCCTTCCACCTGTTCTAAGGGTATATTTCGGGATGTTGAGCCCGGGGGTTTCTTAGTGGTTTCCGGGGATACAAACTTTAAAAACCTATTCCCCGAAGTTGATTATTTATACCTTTCCAATTTCCCGAGGTTTAACGATTCGGGTGATGACATAGTTTTAAAATCCGAAAACTTTACGATAGACAGCTTGCATTATTCCTCTTCCTTTGGTGGGGGTTATAACAAATCCCTTGAAAGGGTTTCCCCTTACATATCCACAAACGAGCCCAGTAATTGGGGAACCACACAGGACCCCAAGGGTGGAACACCCGGCAGGATTAACAGTTTGTCATACGGTAATATATCATCCGGAATTTCCCTACCAAAGAAGGTTTATAAAAAGGGCGAAAAACTCGTTTTATCCTTTGGATACGAATTTAAAGTTGAGGAGTTGAGGGTTAAAATTTATGACGATTTGGGTAGGTTGGTAAAGGAGCAAACATTTAAACCGAATTCACCCAAGGGGCAGGTTGCGGTCGATACGGATGACCTTTGGAGGGGGTTTTACTTTTTGGTGGTTAATGTTAAGGGTGAGAAAAGTGCAAAGGTTAAAATCCCATTCGCCTTAAAACCCTTCTAACAATTTTTACACCATAAGGGCTATCAACCAAACCCTTCCAAACATAATATACATTTCCCTTCCTCCCGCTTACCACAAACCCCTTACAACTTTGCTTGCACACCAAAATCTCGTAAAACTTCTCATCGTAATCCCTTAAATCCCTTATCCTCCTCTCCCCAAAAGGTATAAATTCCACCGAATCCCCCTCACCTATCAAAAAAGTCTTGGATTCTCCCAGTAGAATTTTATCATCAACTACCCCTAACTTCAAACCAAACCTATCCGCCATATTGACATATCTCCCCGAAATATCGTAGTAAAAAGGGTAAGGACCCCCGGTTATTAGCATTTTACCGCCATTGTTTAAATAATCCTTTATAAACGGATTCCAAAGGGTATCGTAATGTTCACCCGTGGCATATATAACCAAATCGCAACCTTTTAATGTCTCGGGTTTCCTAAATATTTCCAATTCCTCAAACATTAGGGGTGTAAAATCCTTTGGCTCTGAAACAAAACAGGCCTTGTTTTTAAACTTTGGGATACTCATGTTTTCGTTAAATATCTTTTTGTTTTCCTTGCGAGTTTTCTTAAAAATCCTTGCATATTTTCGTGTTATTTTTAAATGCAAATCCCCAAACTCCTTGGAAGGCTCTATATTTGTTCCCTCCCACCACTCGTTAAACGAGGTTATGAGTAATATATCTGCATCCGAATTAATTGCCAATTTTAATACATCTATATAAAACTTCCCGTTTTGATGCGGAACATATGGCTTATCCCTGTTTTTCATTTTAAAACCCGGAGATACCGGAACGGCGCAATATCCTATTACAAATTTGCAAAAGTTTTTATAAAAATTGGTATCCCTGCTCAAAACGATGTACTTATGCAAATTCCTGAACAAAATATTCGTCGTCTGCCCCCTCTCATCCGCAAATATTAAAATATCTTTAAACGCCCTTGATATGCTATCCAGTTGAACGGTATTCAAATTATCCATTACCCTACCGTATAAAAAGACTACTGGCTTTCCGTTTATCCTTAAAAATCCCTTCCTTTCCCCGAAAAGTTTTAACGCTGTATCCACCTGATTTATAACATCCCGTGCGGATCTACCTACTTCAACATAAACCGTATATTTTAACCCACATTTTTCAAAAACCTTTGAGGCAATTTCCAATTTGTTTATCTCGTGAATACCCCAAAAGGATATTATAAAACCGTCTATGTTGGCATACTTTGCCTCCTTACAGTGTCTTTTTAATGTTTTGTAATCCGTTGAATTGTAAAACTCCAAAGGTGTGTATGTCGCATCCCCCCATTTCCCCGAAGAATACCACATATAGTAAAAGGCTAAAACCATTTTAGAACGATGATCAACACCGATGCCGTTAAGGATGTAAAATTGCAATAGGCGGAGAACCTGTGTAAATCAACGAAAAGCCTTTTTAACTCGGTATCCGCAGGGTTTTCTCTAAGTTGCATACGGGTTTTCCTTATACGAATCCTCAGGATTTCGGCAAATATCATGAACAAAAAACCTATAAAGGATAGAAACGATTGTATATATTCTCGTGAAAACAGGAAAATTGCAAATGAAACGAGGAAAAAGACCATACCCCACTTGTAATATTTTGGAAAAACTAACCCTAAGAAATCACCTACCTTATCGGATGGTATCCCTTTAAACGCCGATGGGGTTATAACGGCGGTATAAAAAAGGGATATACTCAGCCATCCGGCGATTAACATATATCCTATATCAGCCCACATAGGAATAATCACCCACCCTTATCTTCCCAACAAAACCGTTTATTTCCGAATTTTCCCCGACTATGGAGTCGTTTATTACCGAATCCTCAATTTTACAACCGGGGTATATAATGCTGTTTGATATAATGGAGTTCTTTATAAGGCAACCTTTATCGATATGCACATTTGGACCTATGACGCTGTTCTCTATTTCTGCATCGTCGGAAATCCAGACGGGTTCAATTACTTGAACCGTTTCACGTGAAACATAGTGTTGGTTATATTTCAAAAGTTCCCTTTGCGAGATTATTATTTGGTCTAATGTTCCGCAATCCAGCCATTCATCAACCTTAACGGGTCTAGGTTTCCAACCTTTACTTATCATATGTTTCATCGCATCCGTTAATTGGTATTCGTCCTTTGTGCGTATATCGTTTGAAATTATGTAGTCCAGTGCCTCAAACAAAAGGGAAACATTTGAAAAATAATATACCCCAACTATTGCGAGATTTGACGGAGGATTCAACGGTTTTTCAACCATATCCACTATCCTTCCCCCCTCAACCTTCACCACTCCAAACCTCTGTGGATTAAAAACCTCTTTAACGGCTATAAAATCTCCCATTTCTATCTCTTTGGATAGATTTTCCATTTTAAAAGGGGTATCACCCAAGATAACGAGAACTTTTTCGGATTTTACGAGTCCTCTTGTTAGATATATCGCATAACCCAATCCGAGCATATCCTTTTGTACTACATAATCAACGCTAAACCCCATGTCCCTCACATAATCGTATATTACTTTGCCGTTTTCCCCTATTACCAAATGTATCTTAGGTTCTAACCCTTTAATTTCGTCAAGGATATGACCGATTATTGGTTTGCCCGCTACCGGCATAATGGCCTTTGGTCTCGTAAAGGAAAGCGGTCTCATCCTCTTTGCCAAACCAGCCGCCGGAATAATAACCTCCATATAGAGAAGGTATTTTAAAGATGAGATTTTACTATGGTTTTTATGAATTCGTGCAAATCAAACACACCGGCACTACCAATGCAAAGCCTTGTTATCCCTTTTTTCCTCATAAAACTCAAAACATCCAAGCAGGAACTGTTTTCATCAACAATAAAATCTGTCCCGTTTAGTCCTTTTACAACATAGTCTTTGGCCGGTTTGTGTAGATGCTTTTCTACTGAACGGATAAAGTTTATATCGCCCTCGTCCATATACTGCTTTAAGTTTGAAATTAGGAAGTCCAAAACTTCCCGCCTTGAATACTTTGATGTTAAGATTTTTGATGCCAAATTCGTTACGCGCAAGGTTCGTAATACGAGGTATAAAACTATAAAGGGATATACCAAAACATTAAACAACCTTTCCGTCCATATTACCGCCAAAACTTTGGGAATCAAATCCCCGAATATAGCGAATATAAGCGCCCCTCCAAATCCGGAAATTAGAATATCATAAGGTATTTTCAAAATGTGTAAGAGTTTGTATATATGAACCGTACCCAAAACCAAAGCAAATGTATTCCAAAACAGTACGGTAATGAGTACCCCCGTTCTATCGTATAGATATCCTTCAAAGATTGAAAAAAGGGGCGATTTCCTAATATAAACCATTTCAAAGGATGAAACCAAAAACGAAAGGAGAATGCTAAAAACGATAATCCCTATGTATAAGCCTTCCAACCCTTAAATATGAGATAAGATGTGATAACTTTTAATGTATCCCCGTACAAAAACGGTAAAACGCCTAAGGCCAAAATATTGTTCCACCCGGTAAATATTGAGAGTTGTATAACACCAAAGGCGTATATTATGATATGAACGAGGAATCCCAAAGGTATGACGAATATTTCACGCCTTCCCGAGGTTTCCCATATATAACCCGCCACAAGGGATGATGCTAAGAAACCGAGTATGTATCCACCTGTTGGACCTAACAATTTCCATATGCCCCCCATCCAACCCGCAAATACGGGAAAACCAAGAACTCCCTCAATTATGTACATTAAAACGGGAATATAGGCCATCCTTCCAAGGGATAGTATTGTGAGGATAAGTGCGAGTGTTTGCAAGGTTATGGGGACGGGTGAGAAGGGAAGGGGTATTGAAATACCCGAGGATAAAATAAGTGTCATATTCCAAAAAACCACCCAAACCCATACCTTATCCCTTAATCCTATAATGAGACGCATATGGGAATTGTAAAGGTGTTAATATATCCCGTAGGAGACCACTCACGGCATTTTCGGCTTTGGCAGAACCGAATTGCCTCCGGGCATGCTCCCCTTAAAGCACCCGTGTGCCCATTTCTTATCTTTACATCACCCGGTAGTGTCCTAAGGAAAATAGGACCTCCTCAACCTCCTGAACGGATTCCCCCTTTTGCCATAACAGGGCATTACAAACCCTATCAATACCCAAAAATCGGGGAATATCTGAAAACTATTTGCTGGAGATTATTTCTCTTCTTCTTCCTCCCAGTCCTCCTCTTCCCATTCCTCCTCGTCCCAATCCTCATCCTCCCATTCTTCTTCATCCCAATCTTCGTCCCAATCCTCATCCTCCCATTCTTCCTCGTCCCAATCCTCTTCTTCCTCCCAGTCCTCCTCTTGAGCCTTTATGCGCAAAAGCCTCTCTATATCCTCCATGTGCGAATGGCTAAACGAAAAAAGCCCTTTCATAGAGACGAGTATTTTAAGGGTGAAATTCAAGTCGTCTAAGGGTATTTTTACCACCACTTTAAAATATCCGTTTTGTGAAGGTATCAATAATAGTTCCGGCTTACAACGAGAGGGAAAATGTAAAACCATTGTTGGATGAATGTAAGGAAGTATTTGATAAATATGGCTTGAAGGATTGGGAGGTTATATATGTTGATGATGGTTCAACCGATGGAACTTATGGTGAAGTGAAAAAATACTTAAAGGATTACAATTTTCTTAAAGTCGCAAAACATTGGCGAAACCTTGGAAAAACAGCCGCGATAATGACCGGCTTTTATATATCCTCTGGGAAATACATAGCCATATTGGATGCGGATTTGCAGTTTAAGGTTGAAGATGTGGTTAGAATGGTGAATTATATGGAGAAAAACGGATACGATTTGATTACCGGAAAGAAAGTTGGAAAATACGAAAAGGCTTTTGTTTCCCAGGTTTATAACCTTATGAATAGGTGGTTATTCGGTGTTCCGGTATCCGATATGAATTCTTTAAAGGTGGTGAGGAGGGAAGTTTTGGAAGATATACCTTTACGGAAGGAATGGCATAGGTATATAGTGGCTTTGGCTTGGGTTTATGGATATTCGGTCGGAGAAATTGAAATAACACTAAGGCCAAGGTTGTACGGTGTTTCAAAGTATAGGGGTATAGGGAGGATATTTGTAGGCGTTGCGGATTTAATAGCGGTAAAACTTTATACGGTATTTATACAAAAACCCCTATTAACATTTGGTGGAATAGGTAGTGTCTTCTTTTTCACGGGCTTCATTACGGGAATTATAGCATTAATACTCCGCCTAATGGGGCATGGTTATAGGCCTTTACTTTTTTTGGTTTTGTTGTTAATAGTGTTGGGAACTATATTCTGGGTTTTGGGATTACTTGGGGAGGTGGTGGCATCCATTTACGATGAGGTTAGGAAGATAAAGAAGTCTTTAAAAAAAGAATAAAACCTATTCTTTTGGTAAAATCAACCCATCGTCTTTTATCTCAACCCCACCCCCGTTAAAGTCTTCATTTGTAAGTTCCCTTATTATCTCAATAGCCCTTTTTTCCCCATCAAAAACCGGTATTCCCGGCCTTTTCTGTACAATGGGTACTATCTCACCCTTTACGAATTTTCCCGTGCTATCCAGCATAACTTTGAGTATAGCCGTAATACCCCCATATCCACCTATATTAACATTCCCATAGGTTAAAAAGTTTCCCAAGGAATACGCTATTAACCTACCTTTATACAATTCCACACCCCTCAAAACATGGGGGCCGTGCCCTATTACCAAATCCGCACCGGCATTTATAACCGCATGGGCAAACGCCATAACATTACCCCTGTTTTCACCGTAAAACCTTTCAACCTCATTTCTAACATGCCGCGCGTTACCCCCTTCTGCACCTCCGTGAAATGAGACTATTATAACATCTGCGCTATCCTTTAAGGAGGATATAACGCTTTTTGCCGTTATCGTATCGGATATATGCCATGAGGAGCCGCTGAAACCAAAGGGAACTATTGCAACCTTTATATTACCGATGTTCATAATCTTATATTCCCGCTTACCAACAGCCAATATACCCAAACTATCCAAGAGGCGCTTTGTGTAATTATACGCTTCAAAACCGTAATCCATAGAGTGGTTGTTATCAAGCGTTAATACATTAAAACCCATTTCCTTTAATCTATTCGCCAAATATCCCGGCATACCGAATTCATAGCATCTCTTAGCCTTTCTGGAACTTTCCGAACACTTAGAAGGTTTCATACCCTCCTTTATAAAAGCCCCCTCTAAATTACCCATAACTATATCGCCCCCTTCCAAATATCCTTTTACGCTTTCCACAAAAACTTTTCCACTATCGGGGGGCAATATCCTAACCGGGGTAATTGAACCCAACATTATATCCCCTACGGCATATACCCATAACATAAACCGGAAATATTAAAGTCGTTGCGAAGTACACAACCCAAAGCAAAGGGAACACCCTTAAAATCATAAGACTATGGTGGAATACAAACCCATAAGGGCGCCGAGGGGAAATAAAAGAACTGCAAAAACATGGGCCGCAGAGGCGGCAAAAAGGATGCTTATGAATAACTTGGATCCCGAGGTTGCAAAGGATCCCGTTAATCTCATAGTGTATGGCGGGAAAGGTAAGGCGGCGAGGACTTGGGAGGATTTTTGGGCAATTGTTAGAACCTTAGACGAATTGGAACCGGATGAAACCCTTTTGGTACAAAGCGGAAAACCGGTAGCGGTTTTTAGGACACATGAGTGGGCACCGAGGGTTTTGATAGCAAACTCCAATTTGGTACCCAAATGGGCTATTTGGGAATATTTTAACGAACTTGAAGAAAGAGGTTTAATAATGTACGGGCAGATGACGGCGGGGAGTTGGATATACATAGGTACCCAAGGGATTTTACAGGGGACATACGAAACATTTGTTGCAGCAGCAAAAAAACACTTTAACGGGGATTTGTCCGGAAGGGTTATATTAACCGCGGGATTGGGGGAGATGGGAGGGGCACAACCTCTGGCGGCTACCATGGCCGGTGCAGTAATGTTGGCCGTTGAGGCGAATCCTCGGGCAATTGAGAGGAGAATAAAGACGGGGTATTTGGATACTTGGACAACCAGTCTTGATGAAGCTTTACGCCTTGTAGAAGACGCGAAGAAAAACAAGAAACCTTTATCCGTGGGATTACTCGGCAATATAGTTGATGCGATAAAAGAGTTGTACAATAAGGGATTTTTACCCGATTTACTTACGGATCAAACCGCGGCCCATGACCCTTTAAACGGGTATATACCCAAGGGGTTGTGGGGTGAGGATGGGATGAAAAAAGTCGTTGAATGGAGGGAAAGGGATCCCGAAGGATACATAAAGGCGGCAGGAGAAAGTGCGGCCGAACATGTTGAATATTTGGTTAAAATGAAAAGGGAGGGGGCAATAACCTTTGAATACGGAAATAACCTGCGGAGATTCGCCTATGAGTACGGTGCAAAAGATGCTTTTGAAATCCTCGGATATGTCCCCGCTTTTATAAGGGACCTTTTCAGCGTTGGCAAAGGTCCGTTCAGGTGGGCGGTTTTATCCGGAGAACCGGAGGATATATACCGCATAGATGAGGAGGTTTTAAAACTGTTTGACGATCCCCACCTTCACAGGTGGATAAAGATGGCGAGGGAAAAGGTGAAATTCCAAGGATTACCGGCAAGGATTTGCTGGTTGGGTATGGGTGAAAGGGCAAAAATGGGAGAGGCTATAAACAGATTGGTTGAAAAAGGTGAAGTTAAGGCACCCGTGGTAATAGGTAGGGATCATCACGATACGGGTTCAGTTGCCTCACCTTATAGGGAAACGGAGGGTATGAAAGACGGATCCGACGCAATAGCGGACTGGCCTATATTGAACGCCCTGTTAAACGCCTCTTCTGGGGCGTCTTGGGTATCTTTCCACCACGGCGGAGGTGTGGGAATAGGCTACTCATTACACGCGGGTATGGTTATAGTTGCCGATGGTGAAAAGGAAACATATAAGAGGCTTGAAAGGGTTTTAACAAACGATGTGGGTTTGGGTATAGTTAGGCACGCGGATGCGGGTTATGAAAAGGCTATAGAAACCGCAAAAAAGTTTAACATAAAAATGCCGAGGTTGGAAAAATAGTTTGCCCCATCCAAAAATCCTAAACAAACCTTTGTACGCTTACACAAAAAATGGTAAGATAATATACATAGGGTTTGAAATGTATGGTGGGGAAATGTGCGAGGGGTTATTGGAGGAAATAGGCGAATATTTAGAAGGAAGGCGAAGAAGTTTTTCCTTTGAACCCGATTTATCCGTATATCCTATGAAAGTAAGGGTTGTTTTGGAATATATATACAAAAACCTGAGGTTTGGAGAAGTTATAACATACGGAGAAATCGCAAGGGTGTTAGACTTACATCCGAGATTCGTGGGTTATGCCCTTTCCAAAAATAGACATTTAATATTAATCCCGTGTCATAGGGTAATATCCAAGAACGGCTTAGGTGGGTTTTCCGCGGGATTAGATATAAAGCGATTTCTTCTAAGGGTTGAAGGGATTAAGATATACCCATCTCTATATCCCTGAGCGCCCTTATAGATCCGAAGGCACAGGTTATAACCACTACCGCTAAGGAGATGAGAAACAAAATCAGATTCTCGGTTTTGTATTTGGTTAGTAGGTTTAGATTTTGCAGGATATAGATGGAAGTTAGTGTTGCTATAATCCACGAAATCGTGGCATACAATATTGATAAGAGGATATAGGGATACCTAAGTTTGAAGGGCGATACTCCCGATAATCTCAAAATATCCACATAGTTTTTCCTGTGAGAAACCACGAATCTAACGGTATAAAAGGAGATTGAAAGGATTATGAGGATGGTAATAAGTATTACACCAACGGTAAGGCTCAAAAGGGTTTTAAAAAATGTATTCGCGGATGACAACCAACTTTTTCCATAATACACACCCGAAACGCCTTTTATGGCTTTCATCTTTTCGTATATAATGTCTAAGAATACAGGTTCCTTCCAGTAATCCTTCGGATATACCCTTATTACGGTATAAAATATATCATCTCCCAAGTCCTCTAAAAATCCCTTAAAATCGGGATAGTATTTTAAAAACTCTTTCCGTGCCCTTTCTCCGGAAACTATTTCCACATCCTTAATACCCCCTAAAAGGCTTAATTCCTTTACGACACTTTCGGGATCACCTTCGGGAAATATTTCAAACCTTATGTCTTCCCTCACATCCCTGTATATACCATGAGATACCAACAGGAGATTTGAAAGGATAAATAGGGATAGAAGCGAAAGGGAAATCCCTATTATCGTAAATATGCTCCTGTAAGATCCCACTTTAATGGCTCTAAGAGTTTCCTTCATATACTTCCTCTAATACCCTCTCGGGATAGGTTGTTGATAACACCCTCTTTATCCTTGAATCCATATCCACGCCGCCTATTATAATACCAAACCTTATTATCTTATCCTGCGTTTTGTAATCTCCCCTTTTTACAAGCGGTGACTTTCCTCCTTGTATAATTTCACTTTTTAAAAATTCCACAAAATCCTTAACCTTTTGCGATGGCAAATCACCGTTATGGAAGGCGCCCACTATGAGTGAAGAGGCTCCCCTGAAACTCGCAACGGCGGTTTTTCTCTTTAAATCCAAAAGGCGGGAGTTTATTTCAGAATCCGTTATGAGATCCTTATTTGGGAACTCCAAAGATGTTATGAACACGAATTTTGAAGATTTCTTTGCTTGATTAAGGGCGTTTTGAACATCCGCAAAATCAATATTTGGTTTTCCATACATTTCGCAAATATCCAAAATCGTTATAACCACATTCTTTGTGAATTCATTCGCGGGCTCGTAAGCCTCACTCAAAGGTTTGCTCACATCAATTATTTCGGCGTTATCTATAATCATTAACGCATCGCTGATCCTATAAAACTCCGAAAGCCCCCTGTTAGCCATTTCGGTTTTTTCACCGTATTCATCGGTATCGGGTAGGATTAGGATGGACAGCACAACCGCTTCCTTAAAGTTTTCTTTTAAATATTTAACGATAACGGGACCCGCCCCCGTGCCCGTTCCACCTCCAAGACCCGCTATGACGATTATAAGATCGTAATCCACCGTGTCGTCAAACTTTAATCTTTCAAGGTAGCCTTCTCTCCAAGATTCCAATGCCAATTCTTTACCCCTTTCGGGATCGGATCCCGCACCCCTACCCTTCTTACCCAAAACTATATAATCTTTTACGGATTTTAAGTTGGTAAGGGATTGCCTATCCGTGTTTATCGCTACCACCCTTACATTATTAACATAAGGGTAAGACTTTATACTCGCATAAACTTTATCCACTATATTGCATCCAGCCCCGCCAACCCCCAAAACAAGGATTTTTGTTTCCATTTTAGTCCTCCTTTCCCAAAACTTCCCTTTTTATAAAATCTATAAAACTATCCAAAAAGTTAAACTCCTTTCCCGCGTACGAACCTTTCTTGGTTTGGATTTTCCCATAAAAGGAGTTCGAGATACCCTTTCCCATAACATCTAATGGATCCACATCGAGGAAAATAATATTCGCATTTATGGCACTGTTTATCAACTCCCTAAACTTTTTTCCCAAATTGGAGAAACCGCCTACAAATATCGGTATTGCCGAGAAGGATATCCTGCCGAAGACATTCCTTAAACTGTTTTCTATCTGTTGCTCTATCACATTGGAATATATCTCCGAATTGTTAGGACCTCCGATTATTTTGGGTTTATCCTTGATAAATATGTCGTGTAAAACATTTTTAACTTCGTAATTTGGGATACCGAAGGCTTCAAGGGATAGGTGAATATTAATCCCTCCGAAATTTATAGTTTCAAACTTGACCAGTTTTCCGCCCCTTATTCTAACCAAACGGGTTGATGTATAACCCATATCCAAGAGGTCAAAGTTTTCAAATTTTTCTTTTAACCCATAAGCCAGAGCGAGGGTTGAATCCACCACGGTTGGTTTTTTAAGTCCGAAATCCGAGCACACACCCTTAACGGTTTCCAAGAAGTCGGAAAATATACCTTGGGGGATCAAGAGGAATGATATTTGAGCGGTTAGGGATCTTGCGCTTAAACCTTCGGGATAATCAACTACCATTTCTTTATTATCCGGATTGAGGATTTTATAACTCGTAATTTCGGAAAATAGGATTTCCTTTTGAGATTCATTCCTTATCTTGTTTTCCAATATACCCTTGATCTTATATATATGTTCCCTTTTAACCTTAGGGGAACAAGGAATACTCTCCTCATATTGTACAAATTCCACATCCTTAAAGGAGACCGCGAAAAACGGGTATAATCTTGTGATTTCCTGAGGGTAAGTGGATTTTATTCCTTCCAAAACATTATATATTGAATTTTTGAGATCAACAGGGTTCGTGATGTATCCCCTAAACCCCGTGCTCTTTACAACTATGGGACTCATGCTCTCACCCCACACCTTACCCTTTATCTCATACGCTCCTACATCTATTATTAAAAACTTCCCTTCGCCATATCCATTGTTGTTATTTGACCAGAACAATTTCCACCTCCAATTCTATTTTAAAAATCTCATAAACGCGTTTTTGTACATACTCTATAAGCCTTAAAGCATCATCGGCTGTTCCCCCTATGTTTTCAAAAAAGTTTGCGTGTTTTTCGGAAACCTTTACACCCCCTATGCGGAAACCCTTCAAACCAGCCTCTTCTATGAGCTTACCCGCATAATTTCCCGGGGGATTTTTAAACATACAACCCGCCGTCCTCGTTTTCCACGGTTGGGTATCCTCCCTATACTTTAAAAACCGATTTAACCTTTCATTTATAGCACGGGGATCGTCTTCTTTAAGCGCGAATCTGCCCTCTACCACTATTCCATACTTTAAAACATCCGATTCCCGGTATCGGAGGTTTAGATCCTTTGGTTTAAGGGTAATAATCTCTCCATCAAGATTTATAACATACACCTCTTTTAATATTTCTGATATGTCGTGTCCGTGTGCCCCCGCGTTTTTTGCTATTCCGCCACCTACAGTTCCGGGAATACCCGCCAAATATTCAAAACCCGAAAGCCCTTTATCGGCAGTTATTTTCGCCACTTTTGGCAAAGGTTCCCCCGCCATTAAATATACTTCTCCACCTTGAAACCTTTGACCCCTTAAATGTACGAGCCTTATAACAACCCCATTGAAACCCCTATCCGAAACCAAAATATCCGACCCGGCACCTAAGGGGAGTATTGGGAGATTTTTATCAAGGGCAAATTTAATGGCGTTTTTTACATCTTCAACATCATAACATTCAATTAAATACCTCGCCGGACCGCCCAAACGAAAGGTGGTATAGAGACTTAACGGTACATTCTCTAAAACCTTCATACTTATCTGGGAATTATATGGATGTTTCCGTAGGTTCGCAAGTGATATATGAATGTCAAAAATTTTTTAATTTGTTTGCGAAATTTTGAAAATATAATAGAAATTACGAGAAAAATAATTGCATTGAAGTAAAAATTTAAAAATTATAATAAACCATATAATAGTGTTGTTTTACAATTAAAACACAAAATACAATCAAAATTTAAAACGCAAATACCTATATGGGAAATTCTATTCAAGACGATTTTTCACCCTTAAAATACATTCTTGTGAAAAGGGGGTTATGATGGCAAAGGGGAAAGAAGAAAAGGTAAAAGAAAAACTTTTGGAGGCAACGATAAAAGAAATTACAAAGGCGTACGGTCCGGGGTCTATAATGACCCTAAGCGATGGATCACAAGAAAAGATAGAAGCAATACCTTCGGGTTCTCTAAGTTTAGATTTGGCCTTGGGGGTTGGTGGGTATCCGAGGGGTAGAATAGTGGAAATTTACGGTGCAGAATCGTCCGGGAAAACTACTTTGGCCCTTTTGGCAATTGCTGAGACCCAAAAACTCGGAGGTACCGCTTTGTTTGTTGATGCCGAACACGCTTTTAGTGAAAGTTATGCGAGGGCATTGGGTATAGATACAAGAAACAATTTTGTAATAAGCCAGCCGGATTATGGTGAGCAGGCTTTGGATATTGTGGCGAGGTTTATAAGATCGGGAGCGATTGACATAGTGGTAATTGATTCCGTTGCCGCTTTGGTTCCCAAGGCGGAATTGGAAGGCGATATTGAGGATCAACAGATGGGTCTTCAAGCCAGAATGATGTCCAAGGGTTTGAGGATGTTGGCATCCGATATATCAAAAAGCGGTGCTGTGGTCATTTTTATAAATCAGATCAGGGAAAAGATAGGAACATTTTTTGGGAATCCGGAAACCACACCCGGTGGAAGGGCGTTAAAATTTTACGCGTCGGTTAGGGTTGAGGTTAGAAGGGGTGATACTATAAAAGATAAGGATAATGAGATAATAGGGCATATTATAAAGGCAAAGGTCGTAAAGAACAAGGTTGCTCCACCTTATAGGGAAGCCCAGTTTGAACTTATATACGGCAAAGGTGTTAATAGGCTCGGGGAGTTGTTTGACCTTGGCTTAAAGATGGGTTTGATAAACAAGTCGGGGTCTTGGTATTCTTATGGGGATGTGCAATTGGGTCAGGGGAGGGATAAGGCTATAGAGTTTTTGAAAGAAAATCCGAAAATTATTAAAGATTTGGAGGATAAAATTTTGGACAGAAAAGATAAGGGGGTGAATGATGGAACAGAGGAAAGATGATTCCCTGTATAGTAAAAGGGTTAAGGCTGGAAGAAGGGTGTATTTCATAGATGTTAAGCAAAACAAAAAGGGAGATTTATACTTGGCAATATCGGAAAAGAGAAAGGAGAAAGATGGTTCCGTTAGGAGGACAAGGGTTATAGTGTTTGAAGAGGATATATTAAAGTTTGAGGACGCGTTTAACGAGGTAATACTGGATTTAAAAAACAGGATAAGCGGAAACGGGAAAGAGGTATAAAATCTTAACAGTTGACATTTTATATATTTTAAGGCATTATTGAATGAAGTGCTTGAGAAGGTTGATATAATAAAGGTTGTTGGTAGGTATGTTAGTCTTAAAAGGGTGGGTTCGCAGTATGCGGGTTTGTGTCCCTTTCACAAGGAAAAAACTCCCAGCTTTTATGTTGATCCCGATAAAGGGGTTTATCACTGTTTTGGATGTGGGGCTTCGGGAAACGCCATAACATTCTTATCCGAAATTGAAGGGATAACGAGAAGGGAAGCCTTATCAATATTGGCTGAGGAATTCGGATTAGATATAAGCAATTACCAATATGAAAAGCAGCCTATAATTTACGAGGTTTTGCGTGAATCCGCGAAGTTTTACAAAAGCCAACTCGTGAAGCATACCCTTATTATGGATTACCTTAAAAACAGGGGTTTGAACTCGGGAAGTTTGGCCGAATGGGAAATAGGCTTTTCCCCCGATAAATACGGGCTTATAAAATATTTGATAAAGAAGGGTTTCTCTTCCGAAGATATCCTTTCAAGTGGCGTTGCTATAAGCACTGGGAAGGAAATATTTGATAGATTTTATGGCAGAATCATTTTCCCGATTAAGGATATTACCGGCAATGTGGTTTCTTTTGCGGGTAGGGTTGTGGAAGGCGGGGAACCGAAATACTTGAACGGTCCCGATACAAAAATATTTAAAAAGTCCGAAGTTTTGTTTGGCCTTGATAAGGCAAAATCCTTTGCGAGGAAAGAGGGGTTTTTATATTTGGTTGAGGGGTATATAGATGTTATCCTAATGTATCAGGAAGGATACAAAAATACCGTAGGTATTATGGGTACCCATTTGAGTGAAGAACACGCCAAAAGGATTTATAGGTTTGCAAAAAAGGTGGTTATAATCCCCGATAGCGATGAAGCGGGGATGAAATCCGCGGAAAAATCCATATTTTCCCTTGCAAAGGCGGGTATAGATGTGCATGTAATATTATTGGAAAACGGTTTGGATCCCGCCGATTATCTGCAACATGGTAAGGAACTACCCGAGCCTATTACGGCCTTTAACTTTATTCTCGGTGAAAAGCCCAAAGATCCCGTTAAATTTTCTGAAAAATTAACCAAAGCCAAAAATTTCATTTCAATACTCAAAAGTTCGGATGAAAATTTGGCCATATTTTACCTGGGCGAACTGGAAAAATGGGCTGGTACAAAGGTGGATTTGGGAGAATTATCCGTAAGGGAAGTAATAAAGAAATCCAATTCTTCTTTGGCAAATTTGGACAAAATCTTAATCCTCGGATATGCTTATGGTTTTAAAGGGGAGGTTATGGATATACTGAGCCGTTTAACCGCTAAAACATCCTTACAGCATAGGTTGGAAACTTACATAACCTCTGGTAAGGATTTTGCGGAATTCTTTGAAACCCTTAAATCGGAGGAAGCCTCCTCGGTTTATGCTTTAAATATGGAAAGGGATGAGGTTTTTAAAGTTTTGAGGAGGATTTTAACGCAGATGGAGGTGGAGGATAAGGTTAAGAGGGCTAAGGGGGATATCAAGGCGCTTTTGGAGGTTTATAACATTAAAAAGGAGGTAGGTGTATAATGGCAAGGAAGGTTAAGGATAGAAAAGGGGAGATACTGGATGCCATAGAAAAAATCATAGAGGAGGCTAAGGAGAAGGGAGGTGTTTTTACATTTGATGACCTTTTGAAAAAACTACCCGCCGATGTCGTTCAAAACGATGAACTTCTGGAACAGATAATGATAGCCTTGATGGAAAAGGGAATAGAGTTTGAAAAGGATTTAACGAGTTCTACTTATAAAAAGAAGAAAACAAAGAGAAAGCAGGAGGTTGAAAGTATCATTCAGGCGGAAGAGGAAAAACTTGATAAGGAGTATAAAGATGACCCAGTGAGGATATATTTGAAGGAAGTGGCGGAAATGAGGCTTTTATCCAGAAATGAAGAATTGGAGTTGGCCAGAACAATTGATACCACGAGAACGGAAATAACAAAAACTCTATTGCAAACATACTTTGGTTTGAGTAAATTTATGAGTCTCGTCCAGTTTGCCCAAAAAGGTTTGGTACAAGCAGAAGAAATATTTCAGGTTGACCCCGGTTATTGGACGAATAGGGTAAAAAACCAGAAGGAAAGGAAAAGATTGGCAAGGGGTATAGAATACCTTATGGCAAGGTGGCCTATAGCCAGAAGGTACTTTTTGGAAAAGGATAAACTATCCGATGAGGAAAGGATAGAGGCGGAAACGGCTTATAGAGAAATACTTGATAAAATTATCGAGATGGGTCCTGTTTTCCCCAAAATCGTGGAAATATATAACGAGTATATTAAAAAGGTGGATAAGTTAAAATCTTTATACGATGAGATTAACAGGTTGCGAAACGAAAAGAATGTGTTTAAAGAGATGGGTGCGGAAAACTTCCTATGGGAATACGAAGCATTAGAAAAGAGTATAAAATCAAGAATTGAAAGGCTTGAAAAGGAGCTAAACCAACCCTATTCTGAAGCCAAGGAGGTGGCGGATAAACTCATAAAACTATACAAAAAGTACGAATTTGCGAGGAATACCTTGGCGGAGGGAAATGTCAGACTTGTTATAAGCGAGGCCAAAAGGTATATGAACAGGGGTTTGGACTTTGGGGATCTGATACAAGAGGGTAATCTGGGACTTTTGAAAGCCATTGATAAATACGATTGGAAAAAGGGTTTCAAGTTCTCAACTTATGCGACTTGGTGGATAAGGCAAGCCATAACGAGGGCCGTAGCAGATCATTCAAGAACCATTAGAATACCTATACACATGATTGAGACCATAACAAAGATAAACAAAGCGCAAAAAGCGTTATTGCAGGAAAAGGGAAGACCCCCTTCAATTGAAGAAATAGCCGAATACCTTGAAATGCCTATTAGTAAGGTGGAGAGGGCTTTAAGCGTTGCAAAGGAACCCATATCAATGGATAAACCCGTGGGTAAAGATGGGGATACATCTCTTGGGGAAATTATATACGATGAAAAAACCCTATCGGCAGAGGAGGAGTTAAAGATTGAGAGTTTGAGGGAAAGGCTTAGGAAGGCTTTAAATATGTTATCCCCAAGGGAGAGGAAGGTTATAGAGCTGAGGTTTGGGCTTGACGGTAAAAAACCCAGAACTTTGGAAGAGGTTGGGCAGGAGTTGGGTTTAACCCGTGAAAGGGTTAGGCAGTTGGAGACACAAGCCCTTGAAAAGTTGAGGAATCCCATAAGGTTGCATGTCCTCGGAAGGTTTAAAGACCTTGAAGAACTATAACCTTTTGTGTTTAAAAAAACTCCTTTTAAGGAAAAAAATTACCGTTTCGGTGGCTGAATCTTGTACGGGTGGTGAGTTATCAAGCGCCTTAACATCAATACCGGGTTCCTCCGGATATTTTGTTTTAGGACTCGTGGTGTATCAAACTGAGATGAAGGAAAGCGTGTTGGGTGTTTCACATGAAACCATAAGGGATTTCTCCGTTTATTCGCCAGAGGTTGCATACGAAATGGCCAAAAATGTGAAAAGGCTCTCAAAAGCGCACATAGGAATATCAACTACGGGTGAGTTTAACGGTCATGGTTATTTGTATTATTGCATTTACCAAGACGACAACAATTATACTTTGAAAAGGATAGAGGTTTTTGGGGATAGGGTAAAATCAAAGTTTAAGGCGGTTAATAGGATTTTAAACTCCCTTTTGGGGTTCGTTTTAAACCAACCTTAGAATTCAACACTTATGTTGGCGGATTTCTACCTTTTAGATGAGGATTTAAGCGAGGAAGAAAGACAGATAAGGGATATGGTTAGGGAATTTGTTAAAAAGGAAATCCTACCCTATATAGGGGATTGGTGGTTAAAGGGGATTTTTCCGATGCATCTAATAAAGAGATTTGCCGAGTTGGGATTGCTCGGTATTACCGCACCTGAGGAATATGGGGGATTAAATCTGAGTAAGAGGATATACGGCTTGGTTGCACGGGAACTTGAATATGCGGATTCCGGAATAAGGAGTTTCGTATCCGTCCAGAATTCTTTGGTAATATATCCAATATTGACATACGGTAGTGATGAGCAGAAAAAAAGGTTTCTACCCAAACTCATATCCGGGGATATGGTGGGTTGTTTTGGATTAACCGAGCCGGATTCGGGTTCCGATCCGGGTTCTATGAAAACCCATGCAAAAAAGGTAAAAGGCGGTTATATCCTTAACGGTGCAAAGATGTGGATAACCAACGGATCGATAGCGGATGTCGCGGTTGTTTGGGCAAAGGATGAAAACGGGGTTATAAGGGGTCTTCTCGTTGAAAAGGGTTTTGAGGGTTTCACAACACAGGAATTAAAAACAAAGATTTCTTTGAGAGCATCCGTAACCTCGGAGTTGATATTCAACGATGTTTTTGTACCCGAAGAAAATGTATTACCAAAGGCGGAAGGGTTAAAAGCCCCTCTGAGTTGTTTAACGCAGGCGAGATATGGGATAGCATGGGGTGCCGTTGGTAGTGCAATGGCAACATTTGAAGAAGCCGTTAATTATGCAAAAACGAGGATAGCCTTTGGAAAACCCATCGCATCCTTTCAACTCATTCAGGAAAAGCTTGCCGACATGCTTACCGAAATAACGGAAGCCCAATTGATCGCTTGGAGGTTGGCGGAACTCATGGATAGCGGCAGGGCGAATTTTAGGCATGTTTCTTTGGCAAAGAGGAATAATGTAAGAACGGCAATAGAAGTGGCCAGGAGGGCAAGGGCAATACTCGGTGCAAACGGAACATTGGCGGAATACCATTCAATGAGGCATTTGGCCAATTTGGAGGCGGTTGAAACATATGAAGGTACATACGAGATACATACACTCATACTCGGCGAGGCGATTACCGGAATAGAGGCTTTCAGATGTTAATAAGGGTCGGATTACCGGAAGACGATAAACTTATACTTTTCGGGGATATAATCCTTGGAGGTAGAAAATACGATAGTTTAGAGGTTTTTTCGGATAGCGATAAGCCCTTAAAGGTTAAGTTTGCCGTTTTCAAAAATTCCCAAACCGGAAAGGTTTTCGGTAAGATTTTTAAGTTTAGGTGGGAACTCGTTGATATAGTAGATAATATATCTCATGCCTACGAACTGGCAAAAAATATAAACGGTGAGTTTAGGGTTTGGGTTGAGGGTTGGGGCGGGAATTTGAGGGTTAAAACCGATAAAGGGGAATGGGTTGTTGATTCACCTCTGAGGATAAGAAACGGTGGAACCATAACCATAAAAAACCTGTGGGTTGGTAGGGGATTTCATTGGCAAAATAAAAGGGATTTGAAGTTTTTAGGAGATTTTGATATATACGCTTGGGGTGATAAGGTTAAGGCGGTAAATATAGTTGATATTAAGGATTATATAGCATCCGTTATAGGTTCTGAAATGATACCAAAGGTACCTTATGAGGCTTTGAAAGCACAGGCCCTTGCGGCCAGAACAAACCTTTTTAGAACTGCGGGTTCCCACCATCCAAATGAGCCTTATGATATATGCTCCGAGGATCACTGTCAGGTTTATCTCGGCCTTGAAAGGGTTTCACATGAAACATTAAAGGTATCGGAGGAGACGGATGGGGAAATCATAACATTTAACGGTGAGCCGATAGAGGCGAGGTATTCCAAATGTTGCGGTGGTGTGATGGAGAGGTTTTCGGTTGTGTGGGGTGGGGATGATAAGCCTTATAACATGAACCTTTACGACGGTGAGGGAAACGGTTTGAAGGATATATCTTCCGAAGAAGGGTTTGAAAGTTTCTTAAATCAAGGGGACGCATTTTGCAATATAAACTTCCCGGGTATAGAAAACCTTTATAGATGGGAGATTATATATAGCAAACGTGATCTTTTGGAATCCTTGGGAAGGTTTTTTAAAATTGAAAAAATCTTTGGGTTTGAGGGTATAAAGAGGGGGTATTCCGGCAGGATATATGAGATGAAGGTTTTAACGGATAAGGGGGATATAACCCTAAAAGGGGAGTACTTTATAAGGTGGGTTTTTGGAAAACCGTTTTTGCCTTCAAGCGCTTTTAAGATTTATCAAAAAGGTGATGGGTTTGTACTTAAGGGTATGGGTTGGGGGCATGGGGTTGGTATGTGTCAAATGGGTGCAATAGGTATGGCTTTAAAGGGATATAATTATGTTGATATAGTTCAACACTATTATCCGGGTGTAGATGTTATACGGTGGAAGCTATAACTATTAAACTCCTCAAAAACTTGAAAGCCCTTACAAAATCCCTTTCCTCAAATGAAACCTTATAGGCGTCAAGCCTTTTAACATAAGGGTTTATACCCACCACATCCGCCATCCTTATATCTTTGAACTCAACTTCAACGAGAAAACTTTCGGGTATATATGGTAAATAACCATTTCCCTTTACTATTTTCCCAATCTTTTCCTCGTAATCCTTTATAACTTTTTCTGGGTGGTATAATATTGAAGAGTTAAAACCCAATCCCTCCTTTGTTATAACGAACTCCACCCCTTTCAACCTTTCCCTTTCATCCTCGGCGAGTTTTTTATCGCCGCTTATAAGGGCAAGGGGAACACCAAAACTTCCGGATATTAGAGAGTTTATATACGCCTCGGAACACATTTCTCCGTTTATCGTTATACTCTTTACCGTTCTTGAACTGTAAGTATGTGCCAAGTGTCCGTATGGTGTTGTTGATGAGGAGTGATAACCGATGAATATACAAAAATCGTATCCTCTATCTATTCCTTCCATCATTGATAGGGATTTTGGGGAACCCGATATCAGTTTTATCCCCTTTGGCAAGTTTTCTATTCGTAGGTTGTTCATATTCCAATGGGCATCGTTAACCGTTATCTCCTTTATACCGTTGTCAAACAGGATTTCACAAACCTTCCCCACTTCCCATTCCATAAGTTTTAATGCCCTTTCAAACCTCGGGGAGGATGGATTAACATCTTCATATCCCGAAACCCCACATATCCCCTCCATATCCGCAGATATATAAACCCTCATGGCCTTATAACATCAACTCCAACATACTCCCTCAAAACTTCCGGTATTACAACGCTTCCATCCCTTTGTTGATAATTTTCCAATATCGCTATAAATACCCTCGGGGTTGCCAATCCCGAACCGTTCAACATATGAACATATTCCTTCCTTCCGTCCTTCCTCTTTAACTTTATATTCGCCCTCCTTGCCTGAAAATCCTCAACATTTGACACAGAAGATGCTTCAAGCCACCTTTTAACCCCCGGTGCCCAAACCTCTATATCGTATGTCTTGGCAGCCGCAAATCCTATATCGCCCGTGCATAACAGAACTACCCTATAAGGGATACCCAGCATTTGGAGTATATTCTCCGCATCCCTAACCATCTTTTCGTGCTCCTTATACGATTCTTCGGGCTTTGTGTATTTAAAAAGTTCAACCTTGTTAAACTGATGAACCCTTATAATTCCCCTAACATCCCTACCATACGAACCCGCTTCCCTCCGGAAACAAGGGGTATAGGAAACATAATATAACGGGAGTTTTTCCTCTGGTATAACCTCATCCCTATGTAAGTTTGCCAGGGATGCTTCGGCTGTGGGTATGAGGTACATATTATCCCTTTCCATATAATACATTTCTTCTTCAAACTTTGGTAGGTGTCCCGATGTAAAAAGGGATTCAGGTTTAACGAGTATAGGGGGAAATACCTCAACATAACCGTTTTTTCTGTGTGTATCCAAGAAAAAGTTTATTAAAGCCCTTTCAAGGATTGCGCCCAACCCCTTATATGTTGCAAACCTTGAACCCGACATCTTTGCGGCGGATTCAAAGTCTAAAATCCCCAACATTTCACCTATTTCCCAATGGGGTCTGGGTTCAAAATCAAATTCCCTCGGATTTCCCCACTCCCTTACAACAACATTGTCTTCGGAATCCTTACCAACCGGGACGGATTCGTGGGGAATATTGGGTATATAAGCCCACAACTCCCAAAACCGTTTATCCATCTCCTTTTCCTTTTCCTCCAAATCTTTTAATTCCTCGTCTATCCTTTTCGCCTCTTCCAAAAGGTCATCAACGCTTTCACCGGATTTTTTTCTTGCCGCTATTTCCTTAGATATCTGGTTTTTCCTTGCCCTCAAATTGTTAGCCTGTGTTATTAATTCCCTTCGGAGATTATCAACCTCGTCTATTTCCTTTAATATATCAAGGGAATAACCCCTTTTTCTTAAAGCATCTTCAAGGACATCCCTCTTTTCCCTCAAATATTTCAAATCCAACATAAGCGGTGATTTTACTACCGTGTAATTTTTCCGTGGGTTAATTCTAAAATTATCTCCTTAAATTTGGAAAAAATCTTATCCGAAGAAAACTCCAAAACCCTTTCCCTCAAAGCGTAATCCTTTCCCTTTTTTAAAGCCTCTTTTAACAATCGCGGTATTTCTTTATATTCCTTGTAGAACATGACCTCCGGGAAGTTCTTGGGAAAACTCTCCCAATAAACGCTAACAACGGGCAAACCCATCGCAAAATATTCCAAAACCTTATTGGGATAATCCATATGGGTTATCAATGGGGATAACTTGAAGGGAATAAAACCTATATCGCAATGGTATAAATATTCGTATATCCGTTTATGAGGCCTCTTACCGAGTATAAAAACATTCTTGGGAATATCCTTTGGTAGATTCGTATATGGACCAATGATTACAAAGGAAAAGTTTTTTAATACTTTTGCGGAATATATAACTGCCTCCCAATCAAACCATTGATATACCGCCCCAACATATATAATACGGGGTTTTGGGATGTTTTTTAAATCCGGGGGTTCCTCCACATCTTTTAAAGGAAAAAGTTCCAAGTCTATGGGGTTTGGTAGTAAAAAGAATTTTTTCTTATCCGGAACTTTGTAAGAGAGGGTTGAATGGGCGGAAATAACCGCATCGGATAACTCTATAAACCGTTTTTCCTCATCTACAAAAAACGCCGGGAGTCCAAATCCCTCCAACCAATCGTTTAAACGGTATATTTTAATCCTTGCTTTTATTCTATTCGCAAAAAACAACATATGACTCGCATCGCACATCAAAATATCCCAATTTCCAAAAACTTTAAAGGAATTTAAATAATGGGTTAGGTTCCAAAACATTTTGTATTGCTTTCCAAAGTTTTTGGGGAATATCCACCCAAAGGTTTTAGACGGTAAATACCTGAAACCTTCAAGGTTTATATTCCTAACCTCAAATCCCAATTCCTTTAAGAATTTTGCAAACTTGAATATACCCACTTCAAGGGAACCATCCCACCTATTGGGTGCGAGTATTAAAGCCCTTTTCATAAGAATCCCCAATCCCGTAGGATATTATACAAAGTTTTTGCGGAATTTTCCCATGTGTATTTTTGGAGTAATTCCTCATAACCTTTTTTGATGTTTTTCCTTATGTCTTCGTTTTCTAATTTTTTTAACTTTTCGGCTAAATCCTCGGGGTTATGCGGATCTACAAACAGAAAATATCCAGAATATAATTCCCTAAAAACTGGAATATCGGAAACTATGACAGGTGTTCCACAGGAGGCGGCTTCAAGGGGTGGCATTCCAAAACCCTCAATAAATGATGGATATACGAAAGCAAATGCTTGCGAATATAAAACAACGAGTTCTTCATCGGGTACATAACCCAAAAATTTCACCTTTTGGGATACATTTAAGGAATTTGCCAATTCCTCCAAATCGTTTTTAACCTTTTTGAAAGGTGTGCCTGCTATAACCAAAACCTTATCTTTTACAAATTGGAGGGTTTTTATGATGAGTTGGATGTTTTTCCTTTGAATAACATCTCCTACATAAAGGATATATCCGTAGGGTTCAAGGGAATACCTTTTTAATACTTTTTTATCCTCAACAAACCTATACATATTCCTATCGATCCCCCAATAAACAACTCCTACATCTTCTTCCTTTACACCATAAATTTCCAATATTTCCCCCTTTACGGCATTGCTCGGAACCACTATTTTTGCACCAAATTTTAGAACCAAAGGTGTTTGAAAATTGTAATAGTACTTTATTAGGGGGGGATAACGGAAATCTTTAAACTTCAAGTTTATAACATCGTGGATAATAAAGGCCTGATTTCCAAAGTACAGAAGGGAACTCTCATAAGATGTTGAGAATATATTTCTGTAATTGCGAAATTTTAAGAGAAAATTTTGCCAAAAAAACCTCTTTATATTTCCCCATCTGCCCCTTGCAGGCGCCAAACCCAAAGATACCTTTTTGAACTTTTCGGCATTTGCACCCTTAGGTATTAAGGGCGAAAGTATCTCATAATCCCCTTCAAGGTGGGAGAACTCCCTCATTAAAAAACCTGTTGATTTTCCTATGCCTCTGGGGGCATCATCAAAGAATAAGGCCAATATCCCTAATTTCAAGTATATATTATAAAGATGTGAGATACAGAACCCTATGGTTCTTAAATGAAAACAAAAGGGTTTTTAAACCTCCGGACAACTTCCCCTTCTCGGAGTCTTCCATTTCGGAAAAGATGTCTAATATCCCAAATTTGAGTAAAAATTCCGTTTGTGGAAGATCTATTTTAACCTTAAACCCATATCTTTCCGCTATCCTTTTAATCCTCGTAAAATTCACGAAATGGGTTATATCCATACCCCTTTTTAACGCATCAAAACCGTAATAAACTTTATGTTCTTTATACCCCGAAAGGGTTCCTTCTGGTGCCAAAATTGGGAATTCCTCTTCCTCATAACCGTAATCAAATATCAAAACCCTTTTGGTGCTTTCAAAAATCGGTTTTAAAAAACCTTCCAATTTCTCCGTTTCATCGTAAATAAACCCCTCCGGAGGTTCAATTCCAAAATCTTCGGGCTCTCCTTCCGTCAATACCCATTCCCCATCAATATATTCATATTCCCACCATTTTCCACCTTTAAATATAAACCTGTTAAAGGGTAAAGCGTCAATTACCTCGTTTAACACATAAGCATCCGCATTTAGAAGTTTGTCAATATGCGTAAACCTCTTCCCAAATTTCTTTAACCTTTCCCCTTGAAGTTTTCTCAACTTCGGACTTATTTCATATATAGCACCTTCCAAATCCGTAAAGTTCAGTATATCCTCCATCATATAACCCTCACCACCACCGATTTCCACGAAAAACTTAACACCCTCCTTTTTTAAAAATTTTCCCACCGTATATCCAAAAAGCGGAGATGTATGTGGGGCGGTGAAAAAATCCCCCCTTTTACCGATTGAAACATGTTTTGTGTAATACCCATCCTTCCCGTAAAGGAGTTCTTTTACAATTTCCGAAAGTTTCAAGAAGATATAATACGGCCGTTTCGCTATTAAAATATGCGGTTGTTAAGCGTAATAGTCTTAACGAAAGATGAAGGTGAGAACATTCCGGATTTATTTAAAAGTTTAAAATACTTAGAAATACCTTTTGAGGTTATAATTTTTGACAGTTTCTCGCGGGATGAAACCTTAAAAGTTGCCAAGGAAAGGGATGCGAGGGTTTTTGTAAGCCCTTGGAGGGGTTATTCGTACCAGAGGTTTAAGGCTTTAAAAGTGGCATCATATCCTTGGGTTTTGTTCCTTGATGCGGATGAGAGAATAACCCCGGAATTGGGAAAGGAAATATCTAAGGTTGTCCTTGAAAACAAGGTAGATGGGTTTTACATAAAGAGGGTAAATGTTTATATGGGAAAGGTTCAAAGGATGAGACCCACAAAACTTTTGAGACTTGCCAAAAAGGAAAAGGTTAAAATAACAGATGTTCCGGTTCATGAAAAACTCGTAGTTGAGGGAAAGGTTCTAACCCTAAAAAATCCGATGATACACTACCCTTATAAAAGCCTATTACACCATTGGCAAAAGAACACACAATATGCCGTTTTATTTTCCGGCAGTTCAAAGAAAACGGGGTATCTTAAAATATTCTTTCGCTTTCCATTGGTTTTTTTAAAGTATTACATTCTAAACCTTGCAATTCTTGACGGTGTGGAAGGGCTCATCTTTTCACTTTCGCAAGCCTGGTATCATGTTCAAAAATACGCTTTACTTTATGAAAGGGGAAAGGGTTTATAACCTTTTGGCGATTTTAATGGCTTTAATACTCCCATTTTCAATTTCAGCATCATATGTGCCTTTGACCTTGGTTTTATTCCTTATGTTTTTTAACAAACAAAGACCCCCGAAAGATTTCCTTTTAATAATATTCCTTTATTTTTGGAGGTTTATAACCCTCGTTTTTAACCGCATAATACCGGTTGAAATAAAGGATATATACGATAAGATGGGTTATCCCGCATTTTCCGGATTCAAGGGTAATCCAAAAGTTGTTATATATGCCTTTGCCATATCATCCACATCCCTTGCCATATTGGGTTTTTTATCCAAGAATTTTGGAATTTTAAACATGACTTTAACCGAATATCAATGTGTGGAGAAAACTTGTGAAGTTGAGTTTAAAAAACCAAAAAATGTGTATATAAGTGGAGATTTTGTAAAGATTAAAAATATTCCGTTTAAATTCGGTGATAAAATTGCAACGGATGAAAATCCCGGCAAGGGTTGGAAAAGGGTAAGGGAAATTACCGTTAATCCTTTGTATAGGCATATAACCCATGACTTTGTGGGGTTTTATGGACATAAGCATCATACCGCCTCACTGTTCTCGTTTTCAAGCATAATGTTTTTTTGTTTATCTTTGTATTATTCACCGTTGTTTATCTTGGCATTTATACCCTCACTCTACGCTTTAATCCTCACAAACTCCTACCTTTACATATACTTTACCCTCTTAGCCTTATCCTTTGTTTTCTTTTTAAGGTTTGGTTTCCTTAGGAACTTTCCTTATGTTTTGCTTTCAACCTTCCCTATAATTTTTGCCCTTTACTTTAAAAGTGTTATTTCACCAAAGTTAATATGGTCTTTTTCAAGTCGCACGGTATATTGGGAAATAGGTATAAACATTTGGAAAGGCAATCCAATATTTGGCGTAGGCTACTCCCAAGTCTCCGGGTATTTAAAACCTTATTTTGAAAAAGGTCTTATAGATAACACCGCACACTTACACAATGTTTATATTAATTCCCTTGCAGAAACGGGTTTGATAGGACTTGCCTTAATATTAATCATAACCCTTTACTTTATCCTTAAATACGCCGTATTGTACATCAAAACCGGTTCAACATTTGCCCTTATTTTGGCCTCGGTTTGGTTGGTGTTTTCCTTAGTGGGTATATTTGAGGTTAATTTTGATACTACGGTTTTAAACCTATGTTTATACTTCTTTATGGGTATTTTTGAAGCAGGGATAAGGCATTCTCAACGATTATTTCCTCATCCAAACGGTTGAGACAAATAGGTTCCCCATATTTACACCTGTTTTTTAAACACGGGGCACACTTTAAGTTTTTTAAGCGTAATATTTTCAGGTCTTTTTTTAAATACGGTGATGTGTTTTTTTCATTCCCTGCACCGAATAGAACCAATGTTGGTGTCTCTACGGAATTTGAAAGGTGGGCTGGTCCGGAATCAACGGTTATGGTTATATCCACGGCCTTTAAAACCCTTGCCAAACCCAATATGTCCGTTTTCCCAGAAAGGTTGATAACTTTTTTATCGTTATCTATCATACCTATAAGTTTTTTAACCCTTTCGGCATCCTTCTCTGCACCCGTTAAGATTATATAGGGATCCAGCCGTTGGATGAGGAGGTTAACAACTCTTGCCCACTTCTCTATGGACATCCTCCTGCTTTGGGCTTCCGAATTTATGTTTATCGCAAACTTTAAACCTTTAAGGCTTTGTATTTCCGGATCCGGTTCAACGCTTATTGATGTATCCAAATCCTTTAAAGGTTCTTTTAAAAAATCCTTCAAAAGATATGCATACTCTTCAACCCTGTGTAATCCTTTGGGTTTTTTAAAAACATCCGTTAAAAGAAGATCCCTAAACTCCGCCGAATATCCGATCCTCCTCTTGGCCCCCGATAAAAACCCCATTAGTGCGGATGAAAGGGAATCGGGGAGCGAGAAATAGTATTCGTAATTCCCCCTTATTGAAAGTGAGAAATCAAACAAGCCCTTAAACCCTTTGTACATATCCTTGGAAAAGTGAAAAATATTAAACCTCCCCACAAAGTTTAAGAGGGGTGAAAATTGTGGTTTTGAAATTACGAATATATCACAACCTCCAAAAGCCTCCTTAACCTTTCTTAAAAAGGCAAAAGACATAACGAAATCCCCCAACCAGTTGGGAAGTCTTATCAAGATCTTCACGGGCAAATATTATAAGGTTCTCAACTTTATACTACAAAGTTATGGATTTTGAGAAATTGAAGGAATACGCAAAGATCGTTCGTAGGGATATAATTGAGATGACTTATAAGGCGCAATCGGGGCACCAAGGGGGCGCGCTATCTTGGGTTGAGATAGGTTTGGTTTTGTTCTTTAAGGTTATGAACATAAAAAGGGAAGATCCCTTTTGGGAGGATAGGGATAGGTTTGTGTTATCAAAGGGACATGGATGCGCAACTCTATACTCCATATGGTCCCTATTGGGTTGGATAGACAGGGAGGAACTAAAAAAGTTCAGAAATGTTAACGGTATTTTGCAGGGACACCCTTCAAGGAGGAGGACACCTTGGGCAGAGGCTTCAACCGGCTCGTTATCGCAAGGTACATCCATTTCGGTCGGTATGGCCCTTGGGTTAAAGTTGAGTAATAAGCCTTCAAGGGTTTGGACTGTTATAAGCGATGCTGAATTACAGGAAGGTCAAACTTGGGAGGCAATTATGATGGCCGGAAATTACCGCTTAAACAACCTAACCTTCATACTCGATTACAACCACCTCCAAATAGAGGGAAATGTTAATGAGATAAACGACCCGGAGCCCATAAGGGAGAAGGTTGAGGCGTTTAAATGGGTGGTAAAAGAGGTTGATGGCCACAATATGGAAGAGTTATACGAGGTTTTTACATGGGCGAAAACACAGGAAAAACCCCAGTTTATAATAGCGCATACGGTTAAAGGCAAAGGGATTTCATTTATGGAAAACGACTACAAATGGCATAGCAGCGTATTAACCGATGAACTCTATGAGAAAGCCTTAAAAGAGTTGGAATGATTATTCTAATCTCCTTATTAAAGATAGCAAGGGTTGAATATGGAGGTGGTGGGGATTGGTATAACGATCCCGAGATTTTACCCAATATAACCAAGGAGTTTAACTCCCGGGTGTCCCCTATTTTTGACACAAACGCCTATTCCGTAAGACTTTCTTCACCGGAAATATACGAATATGTTATGCTTTTTATTACGGGTCATGACGGTATAAGGTTTTCCGATGAGGAAATCAAGAATTTAAGAAAATACCTTGAAAATGGGGGTTTTCTTTATGTAGATGATGATTACGGACTTGATAGCGCTTTTAGGAGGGAAATAAAAAGGGTTTTTCCGGAGTATGAACTCGTGGAAATCCCCCCGGATCATCCCATATTCCACATATTTTACGATATACCCCTTCCCAAGGTTCACGAACATTATCCCGGTACTCCGAAGGCTTATGGCATATTTATTAGGGGTAGGCTTGCTGTATTATACACTTGGAATTCCAATGTTTCCGATGGATGGACGGATAGGTATGGAGATCCCCCGGATGTAAGGGAAAAGGCAATAAGGATGGGTATAAACATACTGTATTATGCCGTTATGGGGATATAATGGAATTCAAATCCTTTAAGTTCTTAACCTCAAACCATTCAAGTGTCCTTCCCGGTTTAGGTGAATAAAGTCTCTTAAAACCGAGCCTTTTCCCCTCGTTTTCCCTAACTTCAAGGTTTATCGGGGATTTAAACTCCCCGGTTAGCGAAATCTCCCCTATGAATATACCGGCATTGTCTAAGGGTATGTTTCTAAGCGAGGATATTATAGATGAGCAAACGGCCATGTCTATAAAAGAGTCATCCGTTTTAATCCCCCCACCTATGTTGATATAAATATCGGTTTTTGCAAACTTATAGTTTAACAGTTTTTCCAACAGGGCCAAAACTATGGCCAACCTTTTGGGGTCATAACCAACGGAATGCCTTAGGGGAACGGGGTAAAAGGTGTTATGTACTAAGGCCTGAACTTCCAAAACCATTGGAATGTTACCTTTTATGGTTATCGTATATGCAACCCCTATTTTGGGAATGTCCGATGGTGTATAGAAATACTTTGAAGGGTCTTCAATTGGAACCAATCCAGCCTCCTCCATTACAAAAAAGGCCATCTCATCCGTGGGTCCAAACCTGTTTTTCTCCGCCCTCAAAATCCTTAACATATTACCCTTTTCACCTTCAAGGTATAAAACCACATCTACCAAATGTTCCAATGTTTTGGGACCGGCTATAACTCCGCTTTTCGTTATATGTCCGGATAGCAAAACCGTTGTATTGGTCGTTTTTGAAAACTTAAAGAGCTTATCCGCACAAAATCTAACCTGCGATATTGAACCCGGAGGTGAGTTAAGGTCGGATGTATAAACCGCCTGAACGGAATCCACAAAGATAACATCGTAATCCTCTGCCCCGTTTAAAACATAATCAATGTTGGTTTCCTCGGTAATTTCCACATCCAAATTTATGTTTAACCTTTCCGCCCTTTGCTTTACCTGATAAACCGATTCCTCGGCCGAAACCAACAGAACCTTATAACCGTAATCGTGTAAGTTATTTGCAATTTGCAAGAATAATGTGGATTTTCCCACGCCGGGGCTTCCCCCTAATAACACAACGCTACCCTTAACCAACCCTCCCCCCAAAACCCTATTAACCCCTTCTATACCCGTATTTATTCTAAGGTTTTCCTTTACCTTTACATCCTTTAATTTGATGACTTTTAACTTTCCCCCTATTTCTTTTTTTCCCTCCTCAACAAATGTGTCCCACTCCCCACAATTAGGGCATTTACCGAGGGGCTTTAAGGACATATACCCACAAACCGAACAGATGTATTTCATAATCTTAATTTTTCAACCCATATCCCCACAAAGGGTAACGGTTCCATATCGCCGTTAAAGGCTTTGACCATTCCAAAAATCGTAAGGAACACGAGGAATATAAAACCGAAAGGGCCTATTATGTACCAGCCGATTATTGGAATAAAATGGTAAAGGTATAACCATATTATCCACAAAAAGGAGAGGAGAAAACCCTGTTTTATATGAAAAACCAAAAAGGGACTTGGATTCAAAAATAGGGGAATGACAAATAAGAAGGGTAGATAACAGATTGCCCCCAAAACCCGTTCAAATTTCCCTATCATCATCCTCAATTGCGGTTCCCACCACAACTATATCCGCACCGCTTTTAAAATAGTTTTCTATCTGCTTTTTTAATCTTATACCACCACCCACGATTAAAGGTAAACCCACCTCTTCCTTAACAATCTTTACCACCTCATACGGAACGCTTAGGATAGCCCCAGAACCCGCTTCCAAATAAATAGCCGAAAAACCCAAGTATTTCGCCGCCAAGCAATGGGAAAGGATTAAATCGTACTTGTTTCTGGGCAAGGGCTTTGTATTGGTTATAAATTCCGTTGAAGTATATACCCCCCCATCAATTAGTAAATACGCCGTTGATATAACCTTTAAGTTATACCTCTTTATCATTGGGGAGGCCTTGACATGCTCACCTATTAGATACTCGGGATTCCTCCCGGATATCAAAGATAGAAATAGTACATAATCGTAATAGGGGCATATCTGGTAGTGGGAACCGGGGAATAGGATAACCGGGAATTTTGATAAATCCTTTAACGCTTTTACCTTTGGACAAATATCCCCTTCAAGGAAACTCGTACCCACCAGAATTGCACCCACGAGATCCCCCAAAGATACGACTTTATCATAAAAGTCTTCAACACCCATTCTATCGGGGTCGTATAAAACCCATATCTTATGAGATCCAAATTCCCACATCAGTGTGTAAACGCGCTTGAAATGAATTCAAGTATTCCACTTGGTGCAAGCCCGAGATATATAACCCCTATGAAGCCGATTATGAAAACCGCCGCTATGGTTGGCGTTAATACGCTTTTGAATTCATATTTTGGCTCAAAGCCATACGAGTAAAATATAGGTCTAACATAATAGAATGACGAAATTACGCCGTTTAAAAACGCCCATATCGCCAGAGCGTATTCCCCGGATTTAACGACTTCCATAAACAGATAGAACTTCCCCACGAAACCGGCGGTTGGGGGTATTCCGGCAAGGGAAACGAGAAATATCAAAAGTAAAAAGGCTTGAAGACCGTGATTCTTAGATAGGCCTTTATAATGTTCCAAGGATGTGTTATTTTCACCTATGGAATTCACAACGGCGAAGGCACCCAGAGTCATAAAGGTATAGACCAAAAGGTAAAATATGGCGGCTCCAATGGCCGTATCCGTCCCCACCCCAAAGGCAACCATAATATACCCGGCATGTGCTATGGTTGAGTACCCCAACATCCTCTTTATATCGTTTTCCGCCAAGGCGGCCAAATTACCGACAAACATCGTAATGGCCCCCAACCAAATTAAAAACTCACCCCAAAGGTAAGGGACATTTCCAAAAATTATATACAAGAAATTAACAAGAAAGCCAAAGGCCGAAGCCTTTGATACCGTTGCTATAAATCCACCCACCGAAGAGTGTGCCCCTCTAAAAACCTCCGGTGTCCAGAAGTGGAAAGGCACCGCTGCGAGTTTAAAGGCTAAACCTACCAATATTAACACGAATGCGGATATGAATATTAAAGGTTTTGCTTGAAAAATGGGTTTAAAGGTTGTTTCCAAAAATATCTTTGGAAAATCAAATGTACCAAATATGGTATAAAGCAATGCGACACCCATGACTATAAAAGTTGATGCTATAACCGATAGAATAAAAAACTTTAAAGCCGCCTCAATTCCCAAACTATCCTTTGATAGTGCTATTTGTCCTACAACGGCAAACGAAAAGAGTTCAAGGGCTAAAATAAAAGATATAAAACTGATCGCCTTTACCAAAACCATAGCGCCGAGGGTGGCGGATAACAACAGGAATTGGTGTTCCCCTTCCCTATCCCATGCCAAAAGACTTGTGATAATGGTCCCCAATATAATAACAACATCAAAGGTTCGGCTTAAAGAAGTTATGGAAAGCATTTTAAAGGCTTCACCCTCGTTGTAAAAGTTTGTCAATACATAAAATCCGGTTATCACAAGAACTATTACCGAAAACAAGGATACAAACCATTTAACCGACCTACTCGCGAGTATATCAATAATCAGAGATACAAGAATGCCTACGGATAAAACAATTTCGGGCTGTATTAGAAAAATGTCCTTTGCAATACTCATAAGCGGGTATTATACCCCTGTGAAGTTTGTTTTGGAAGGCAAATTGGTTTCAAAACTTTCACCCTTATAATATCTACTCACGCCACCGTAGCTCAGTCGGCAGAGCGGCGGTTTCGTAAACCGCAGGTCGGCGGTTCGAGTCCGCCCGGTGGCTTTTATAAAGGAATTTTCTTTTTCAGCCTCATTTTATTAACCGGAGATTTTTCAAAATATTCATTTGAAAGCATGTAAAACTCTTGGGATAAACCGTAATCCCCGATAATTATATATATATCTCCCATAACTTCCCAAGCAAGGGATTTAAAAAGGCTTAAACCGTTAAGAAACCTTACGGCGGAGGTTAAAATACTTATCGCCTCGCTTTTTAATTTATTTGTCCTTTCTTTCAAAAACATTTTATAATGTGCGAGACCCAAAAGGAACAAATATATGCCATATGTTATGGGAGCATTTTCAATTATCTCGACTTTTAAGTGCTTTTTTATATCTTCAACAATAAGGTTTATATCGGCATAGTTTAGAAGATTATAAAGTTTCCAGCTGTGTAAACGCAAAAAATCATGCTTGTTATTCTGCAATTTTTCCGCCTCCTCAAAATATGTATTTGCTATGGGAAATTCCCCCAAAAGCATATACACTATTCCCAAGGATGTTAAAACTTTTGCTTTTATTTTGCTATCTTCGGGAATTTTCTTCATCAGTATTTTAAAATCCCTTAACAACTCCTTTAATCCCTCTTCATATCCCATATGGTAGTATAGATGCAATTTTGTATGCATCTTTACATATTTAAACTCGTTTTCAAAACATGGAGGTATAGTGTTCTCGTATTTGGTGATCAGGTTATGTGCTTTCTTCAAAACTTCAATGGGTTCTTCAATATACGAAAGGTTTATAAGCACTTGAATGTAGTCCAAGAAATATTTACCTGCCGAAAATGAAAACCCTTGGGAGCGGGCTATGGTGAAACTATTCCCCAGAAATTCTAAGGCTTTTGTAAGACTATTTAAGGGTTCTACTTCAAGACCTTTAACGGTATAAAATTTCCCCAAAGAATGAAGTATTTTATGCTTTATATCCGCATCAACACGGTTGATAAACCTTTTGAGTTCATCCGCATAAATTTCGGCGGAGTTCAGCATAGAAATATCCAAATCCAAAAGATACTTCTTTACATTAAAATCTAAAAGGATCATCAAAAATTCTATCCTTTCGGAAGAATTCAGTGTGTTGATATTCACTATTCTACGCGGGTCTAAACCGCATTTCCCCATACTCACCAAATTCCTTAAAATTTTTAAATTTAATACATCGTCAATGCCCAAAAAGGACTTTATATCCACATCCCCTACCGGAATGATTTGAAGGGATAACATGTTTGGGTATATTAACCCGTTTTGTATTTTAACGAATTCAAACATTTTTAAATCTTTTAACGCCTTCTTAAAATTTGCCCCCCTTTTTTGGAAAATCTTTTCCAACCATATTATGGGGATACCGGAATTGTTCAAAGTTAAATCTTTATCAACAAAAACCTTTATTATATTCAAAAGCATTCTACTTTCAATATCTATATTGTTCCATCTGTTTTCCCATTTTAGTAATTCCTCAACACCTTCATACAGTATAGAGTTGTAATCGTAAAAGTCTATCAAATTAATCTCCTCGTCAAATATATCCTTTGGCGATATACCATAAGACCTGAATATGTTTTCGTATAGCAATTCCTTATCATCACCAAAACTACTAATACCTATGAAATTGTAACCCTTTCTCTTTCCCAATCTCATAAAGTCCGTTAAGTTTTTATATTTCTCATACTCATCAAAATTTATAAGTATGTATCCCTTTCTCCTCCATAAAAGGGTGTTTGGCAAAAGATTTACATTTTTTAAGTCTCCACCCGATGGTTCATATAAGGTTATATTGGGGGAAATCTTTTTTAAGGCGTATAAAACTTTTTGATGGATTTTATCTCCCCAATATGAAAGTACGATGAAACTCCGGTATTTTTCTATAGAATTTTTTATCTTTAACAACGCTTCATCCGGAAAATTATAATTGTCATCAATTTTGATATTCTTTGCTTTAAACCATTTCCCAATTTCTACCATAATACAGAATATTATAAGGCTTATCTTCTAAATTTTCAACAGGTACAAACCGTTTAGGCACACATAGTGTATAAGACGATAGTTTCCTTTTAACACGGGTTATAGAAACATTCAACCTCCTCAAATCTTCCAAAAATCCAAGGTTCCCTTCGGGGTTTGACCTGACAAATGATACAATTATAACCTCTTTTTCCCTACCTTGGAACCCATCAACTGTTTTTACCTCTACACCCGTATCTTTCAACATATCGGTTAGAAGGGGAACCTGATCGTCATATGGGGATATAACACCTATGTGTTCCGGTTTTAAACAACAATCCAAGAGTAAATTTTGGCTTCTAAGGGGTTTTCATAAGACACCATTTATACCAAAGTCCTTTAAAGTATGGTTCTTCACCTTTTCATCCGCTATCAGTAAATTATCGTAAAACATTCTACTCGGAAATTCCATCTATACTGTACCCTTAAAGTTGTATAGCATTCTTTACATTTTTACCAACCTCTCAAACAGGGTTATCTGCAAATACTTTTCTGCCTCGGGGTTTAAGACGGTTGGGGGCAACTGTTTATGATCCCCCGCAAGTATAAACTTTTTGCCCTTGATTATGGGAATAAGGGTTGAGGGTTCTACGGATTGGGTTGCCTCATCAACGACTACAATATCAAAATTCAAACCTTTAACATATTCTCTACCCGCCATTATCAATTTATCCTCCAATTTCTTGGCCTCCTGATATAAATCGTTTATCTTTTCTTGTAGCTTTATCCAAGAAGCCATGCTCTTAATGGCCTTTGGATTTATCCCCCTTATCTAAGAACCGGTTTCCGCATATCTCAAAATCTCCCCATCACTCATCCCCCTCCTTCACCTCGGCGTGGGCTTTAAGAATCTTTCTTGTTTTGCCTTCAATTTATCTATTTCTTCCCAAATGCCTCTAATCTTAGATGTGATTAAGGATTTGCTTATCCTTGCGGGATTTCCCACCCTGACCACATTTATGTTAAAATCCCTTAACCTCTCAACAATGTTATCAACGGCCACATTTGAATCCGTAGCTGCGAGAACCCTTTTACCCGTTCCGGTAACAACAGCTTCCTTTTGAGAATGGTTTAATTTATGGTTTATAAAAACCCAACAAAATATTCAAAATTTTTGTGTGATTTTTCAACTCCCTTAATGCCTCTTCCATCCTCTTAAATGTTATGTCGTTTACAAACAGGTCTCAAATTCTTACCAAACACATAATCGGGCGGTTTTTTTCAAAACCAACTGTTAAAAACTTTTTCCCCTTTCAATAACGGTTCCCTGTGGTTCCTTCCCCGAAGGTTTCCCTTTACTAACTATTACCACATCACCCGGAGATATCCCCGTTTCACCTATTTCTTTATCCCTCGAAAACCTTACAATGTACAACCCCCAAGCCCCTTACCCATAAATTTACCCCTTAATCCTAAGATCGCCCTTCCCTTTCAAGTTCTATAAGATTTTTAAAGTGCCGGTAATATTCTTTATAATTTTTTATGAAGTTTTCCATATGTAAGCGGAAAACAAAACGGATAAAAACAACCACTCGGATATTATATGACTTCCACCAAAGCTTAAAAATGGATACGGTATTCCGGCGACGGGAAATACCCCCAAAACCGACATCATGTTTACAAACGATTGGTATGTGAAGAAAGAACCAACGACCACCGATATGTTCCTTAAAATCACATCTTCGGAAAAAGCCATGGATAGGACACTAAAAACCATTAGGGCTGTTAGGGATAGTACAATAAACCCCCCTACAAATCCGTATGTCTCAACAAATGAGGAAAAGGCAAAATCCGTATGTGAAGCGGGTAAATACCCGTAAAGTTTTTGTGTGGCCCCATATATACCTTTCCCGAAAGGTCCAGCGTTTGCTAAGGCTATTCTTGATTGATATGTTTGCCAGAGTTTTTCCCTATGTTCGGAAGGGTTTATAATGGCAAGTATCCGTTTCCTCTGATAATCTTTTAGGCCCTTTTCCCATATTACGGGTGTTATCAGTCCCACAAATATAAGGGATAAAATGGCACCAACCAACCATTCAAACTTAACCCTTAGGAACATAAAAGATAAGGAAATAGCCCCTATGAATATTCCGAAGGGAATTTTTGAAAACGAGAAAATGGCCGCAAAGGGTATTGATGCTAAATATATCACAAAGGGTAAATTCCTTGTGGTTATAAATACTACAATCCAAGTTAAAAATACCACAACCGTTGATGTGGCAAGATCCGGTTCTATAAGTATAAGAAAGGCCGGAACAAGACCGGCGAGTAGTTTCTTAATGTCTCCCTCCAATGTAAGGAGGAATAGAGGTATTGAAACCTTTGCCAATTCCGATGGTTGAAAGTTTATTATCCCCAAGTTTATCCACCTATTAACACCCCCTGAACCCGTACCCACAAAGAGCACAAGAACGAGTAACACAAGGGTTATAATGTAAAAAACCCTTGAAAAATCCAAAATCACCCTAATATTAATCCTGTGAACGAATAAAAATATCCCGAGGGAAAAAAGTATGTAAAAAATCTGCCTTATAACCAAATCCACCCTAGGAAGTAAACTTAACACCCCCAATGCACAAAGTAGCAACGATGAAAGTAGTATTATTCGGTTTTTCAAAGGGGTATATTATCGTGTTTCTTTGGTGGTAAGGTTTGCCTCTTGTTCCGGGTTAATTTAAGCGCCTTTATGAGTATAGGCCTTGTTTTTGATGGTTCTATTACATCGTCTATGTATCCCAGCGAGGCGACATAATAAGGGTTTGTAAATTTTTCCCTATACTGTGCGGTGAGTTTTTCTATAAGTTCTTCGGGATTTTCGCTCCTTTCTATTTCCTTACGATATATTATCTTTACCGCTCCTTCCGGACCCATAACGGCAAATTCTGCCATAGGCCACGCAAAATTAAAATCCGCCCTTATTTGTTTGGATGCCAATACACAATACGCCCCACCGTAGGATTTTCTCGTTACCACGGTAATCTTTGGAACCGTAGCCTCGGCATATGCAAAAAGCAGTTTGGCACCATGCCTTATTATACCGCCGTGTTCCTGTTCCGTTCCGGGTAAAAACCCGGGTACATCTTCAAATGTTATTATCGGTATGTTAAAGGCGTCGCAGAACCTAACAAACCTCGCGGCCTTTATGGATGCATTAATATCTATGGCTCCCGCTAAGTGCAAGGGCTGTTGGGCAACTATCCCAACACTATATCCCCCCAATCTTGCAAACCCCACTATTATGTTTGGTGCGAAGTTTTCATGAACCTCAAAAAATTCACCGTTATCAACGATCCTTTTTATCACTTCCTTCATGTCATAGGCTTGATAAGGATCGGTTGGGACTATATAGTTCAATTCCTCATCTTCCCTATCTTCCGGGTCATCGGTATCAATATAAGGGGGTTCTTCGGCATTATTGGAAGGGATATAAGACAATAGTTTTCTAATACCCTCAAATATTTCCGTTTCCGTATCATAAACGAAGTGGGCTACCCCGGACCTTTCGGCGTGTATATCCGCTCCTCCAAGGGTTTCATGTGTGACATCCTCATGCGTTACGGCCTTCACCACCTCGGGACCTGTGATATACATATAACTTACTCCCCTTCTCATAAAAATAAAATCCGTTATTGCGGGGCTATAAACGGCTCCACCGGCACATGGCCCGAGTATGGCGGATATTTGGGGTATTACCCCGGAAGCCATAACATTCCTCAAAAATATTTCCGCATATCCCCCTAAGGAGGCCACACCGTCTTGTATCCTCGCTCCCCCCGAATCGTTTAAACCTATAACCGGAATACCAACCCTCAAAGCCGTATCCATAATCTGGACGATTTTCTTGGCGTTAGCCTCAGAAACCGTACCACCTATGACGGTAAAGTCATGCGCAAAGACGGCAACGGGCCTTCCATCTATGGTTCCAAAGCCGGCTACAACCCCATCTCCCAAATATTTCTCCTTAACATCCGGGTTTCTGTGGGTTATAAACATCCCTATTTCCATAAAGGATCCGTCGTCCAAGAGGTAATCTATACGCTCCCTTGCGGTTAATTTACCCACTTCATGCTGTTTTTTTATCCTCTCTTCCCCTCCCCCTTTAAGGGCCTTCTCCCTCAATTCCTTTAATTGCTTTAACTTTTCCTCTATGCTCATATCTCAAAGAAGAATTTCAGTTCCCTTTCCGCGTTTTGAGGTGTATCCGAAGCGTGAACGGCGTTTCTCTCTATGCTTTCACCGAACATCGCCCTTATAGTCCCGAGTCTTGCATTCTTTGGGTCCGTAGCCCCCACCAACTCCCTAAGTTTCTCTACCGCATTTTCCCTTTCAACCATTATACCAACGACCATACCGCTTGTAATGTAATCCACCAAACTGTTAAAAAATGGCTTATCCTTATGAACTTCGTAAAACCTTTCCGCCTCTTCCCTCGAAAAATTCTTACTCCTTATTTGTAGGATTTTAAAGCCATTTTCCTCCAACAACCATATTATCCTGCCTATTAGTCTTTTCTCCACTGCATCGGGTTTTATCATTAAAAGCGTTCTTTCCATAAACGGGAATTCTATGCCTGTATGGTTTTAAAACCGCGTAATATACCCTTTTATTAACCCTACATCCCGAAACTCCGAGGGCTATTTTCGTTTTTGCACCCCGTGATGAGAAAGTTTCAACCTTAAAATTCCGATATGTATGCGTAGTATATGGGTTTGTATAGTCGTGTTGTTTATCCCCGCTTGTGGAGGTGTCTTAGTAAATCCCATACCCTATGATACCGCCACTATACAAAGCCCTCAGAATTACATTTATACTCCCACATGCGGCGGCTATTGGATATCCAACCCCCAAACCTCGGTGGGTGTGGGTGTCCAATATATGCAATATTTTCATAAATTTTATGACTGGAATGACTACTATCCACGATGGAAACAAAAGGTTTATACACTGCCGGCCACTATTATCAACGTCAACCTGTCCGCTTCCCAAAGGATTTTTTCCGATATCTGGACGGAAATGGGTATTCACGGTGGTGCGGCGGTTGGGGAATTTATTAAATCATCGGATAGTAATGTTGGCGTCCTATCCCTTCTTGATTTGGGCGCTTATATCAAACTGGGTGTAAAATTTATTTCATTAAAACTTTTCGCCGGAATTCAGAAACAACTCTTCCCATATCCTTTACTGGACGATTTATATTATGATTTATATTATTTAGATTTATATGACTACGATTTATATAACGTTATACCGGTTATACCGTATGCCTTATTTTACGGTTTTACCGAACTCAAAATGGGTTTTGGAAAGCCGGAAAAACTAACGCTTGGTGTTAGATTATTTAATCCTCACATATATTATTATCGTTATAGTCGTTATCATTATTATAGCCACTATACCTACTTAAACTACTTAGAATTATACCCCTTTCTATCCTTGCACCTTAAAGATTACACATTTACCACTATGTTTGGTATAACGCAAGTTGAAAGTATGTTTTTTGGTAGAATTGAAAGTTTTTACAACAGGGTGATAAGTTTGGGCGTGGCCAAAAGGTTTTAATGTTCGGCCTTATAATTACCACCTTAGGAGGAAGGAGGAGATATGGAAATAAGAATAATTGTGCCGGAGGATAAAATTTTAGAGGTTTTTGGTGCGTATGACGAGCGTTTAAAGGAGTTAAAAAAGATGTATCCGTCGGTTAAGATAATAGCAAAGGGTTCCGAATTGAGGCTTAGGGGTTCGGAAAGCGATGTGGAAATGGTAAAGGACAGGATAATGAAAATTATAGAGGGCTCCGATAACGGGTTTGCGGAAAACAACGGCTTGGACGAGGGGATAGCTTTGGACAACGATGTAATAATCACATTCAAGAAAAAGATAAAACCTTTAACGGAAAGGCAAAGGTATTATATAAGAGCCATTGAGGAAAACGATATAGTGTTTGCCATAGGGCCCGCGGGTACCGGTAAAACCTTTTTGGCGGTGGCGATGGCCGTGAAGTATTTGAGGGAGGGGAAAATTGAGAGGATTATACTAACCCGCCCGGCCGTTGAAGCCGGTGAGAGTTTGGGTTATTTGCCGGGAACTTATGAGGAGAAGGTTTATCCCTACCTCATACCCCTATACGATGCCCTATTTTCAATGGTTCCCTATGACAAAGTGCGCCGTATGATGGATGCAAGGATAGTAGAAATTGCCCCCTTGGCGTACATGAGGGGTAGAACCCTTTCCGATGCTTTTATTATATTGGACGAAGCCCAAAATACAAAGGCGGTTCAAATGAAGATGTTTTTAACACGCATAGGTCCCAGGTCAAAGGTGGTTATAACCGGGGATATTACCCAGATTGACCTTCCTAAGAATGAAAAATCCGGTTTATCCGAGGCTTTAAATATACTCCAAGGCATTGAGGGTATAGGCTTTGTATATTTTGAAAAAGAAGATGTTTCAAGGCATAGGATAGTAAAGAAGATTATAGAGGCTTACGAGAAGCACGGTTTGTGAGCAGGATAATAAGAGCCCTCATAATCTCCCTTGTAATAGCCATAGGTGGTTTGTTTTACAAAGATAGTCTAAATTACAAGATAGGAGATGTTGTAAAGAGAACCATAATAGCCAATAGGAAAATCCTCGTTGAGAAACCCCCCGAAAGGTTAAGGCAGGATTCCTTAGAAATCATAAATTCTTCTCCCTTGGTGTACAAAAGGATAGAGTTTTACGATTCGTTAAGGATATTATCCGAAAGTCTCTCAAAGTTTATACCCAACGCCGAAAGGTTTAGGGCAAAGGCTCTAACTATTATGCAAAGGGGCATAATAGAACCAAAATACGACGGACGGATATTGATATATGAAAATGGAGAATATGTATCGGCTTTTGGGGCCGGTTTTCCTTCAATGAAGGATGTGTGCGAAAAGGATGATACCCTTTGTATGTTCATCTTTCCAACAATAGTGTACGATTCCTCCCTTACCCGTGAGTACATAAATTTGCAGCTGAGGAACATAGGCAAAATAGAGTTTATAATAAATCCGGGTGAGGTTGTGGTTTCGCGTGGTGAAATAGTTAATGATACCACCCTACGGATTTTAAAGGCTTATAAGGAAACCAGCATAAAACCCAAAAGAATAGCCTTTGCGGTTCTGTGTTTTATACTCGGGATATTTATATTCATAGGTTTTTACCTAAGGAGATGGGATGTACCATCTTCCGCTTCGGTATTCGTATTCTCCTCAGTGTTTTTGTTGGAAATCCTAATACACCATTTTACAAATTTTTCTCCTTTCTTTACCCTCTCGCCCTTAATAGCGCTATCGGTTTCTTCCTTGGACACCCCCACCTTGGGAATAGGTTTAACCATGGTTCTTGCGGTTGTTAGGGGGGTTAATTACGATTTTGGCCTAACCCTACCCCTATACATAGGCTCAATGGCCATTGTTTCCTCCATGGGTGTAAAGGTTTTTAAGAGGAGGATACAGAACATATACATTATTCTTTTAATGTTTGTCGCCGGAATTATTTCAGCCTTTGTTTCCTCTCCGTTTATAGAGGTAAATTACTTTGAATTTGAGAGTCTTAAAGAGTTGTTATTATGGGTTTCGCTTTCCTCATTTGTTTCAACGAGCGCCCATATCCTTTTCTTACCCAATATTGAACAAATTTTCCACAGAGCCACGGAATACTCCCTTTTAGAATTGGCATCTTTTGACCACCCACTGTTAAAAGAATTGTCGGAAAAAGCCCCGGGTACATTTACCCATTCAATAGCCGTGGGACATTTAGCCGAAACCGCGGCAAGGGTTATAGGCGCGGATCCCTTATTGGCGAAGGTTGGCGGTTATTATCACGATATAGGAAAGATGTTTAACCCAGAGTATTTTATAGAAAACCAGATTGGGGACGAAAATCCGCATGATAAACTTGACCCCATAAACAGCGCGAGGATAATAATTTCCCATGTAAAGAAAGGCGTAGAACTGGCAAGAAAATACAATTTACCCGAAGAGGTTATAAATATAATCGCATCGCATCACGGAACATCGCTATTATTACCCTTTTATTTAAAAGCAAAGGCTTCAAAACTCCCCTATTCCGAAGAGCAGTTTAGGTATCCCGGTCCAAAACCCAAAACCCCAGAGGAGGCAATAGTCATGCTTGCGGATTCCGTTGAGGCGGCTTCAAGGAGTGCCACAACGGAGTCGGAAATAAGGGAAATTGCAAATAGGGTTTTTGAGGACAAGTTAAAGGATGGCCAATTGGATTGGGTGCCGCTTTCAAGGGGGGATTTGGAGAGGATAAAAGAGGCCTTTATACCCCTTTTGCTAACATATAAACATACGAGACCTAAGTATCCCAGCAAGGGCGGGGTTGATGAGGGGTAAGGTTGTAGTGGGTTTATCGGGAGGTGTTGATAGTTCCGTTGCGGCTTATTTGTTGAAGAAATGGGGTTATGATGTGGTGGGTGCTACGGTATTGTTATATAAAGAGGCTAAAAATCCATATGCTTGTTGTAGCATAGGTTCCGCACAGTTGGCGAAAAGGGTGGCGATAAAATTGGGTTTAGAATTCCACGAATTGGACTACTCGGAAGGCTTTAAAAGGGATATTATAGGTTATTTCATAAGCGAATACGCCAAAAATAGAACGCCAAACCCATGCCTCTTTTGCAACAGGGATTACAAGATTAAGGCCCTGTTTGATTTTGCCGATAAAATAGGGGCGGAATTTGTGGCAACTGGGCATTATATAAAAAAGGGCTTTTATGAAGGCGTTGAACTCATGATGAGGGGTAGGGATAGGAAAAAGGATCAATCCTATTTTATGTTCCGGATACCAAAGGATTGGATACCAAGGCTTATATTCCCCGTAGGTGATATGACGAAGGAGGAGGTTAGGAAACTGGCACTTGAAGTGGGATTACCAACGGCCAAAAAGCCGGAATCTCAGGATTTATGTTTTGTTGATGGGGATTATAGGAATTTTCTGATTGAAAGGGGATTAAAACCAAAGCCGGGCAAGTTTATATATAAAGGGAAAGTGGTAGGGACCCACAAGGGAACTTTTTATTACACCATTGGCCAGAGGAAGGGTTTGAATGTTGCGGTTGGTAAAAGGGTTTATGTTAAGGCGTTTAAGAACGGGGATATAATCCTTGATGACCTTGAAGGTGTTATGGCCAAGGGGATAAAGGCATTGGATTTAAATTGGCATTATTTTCCCGGAAATGAGTTTGTATCGGATGTTCAGGTTAGGGCGGGTATATCAACGAAAAGGGCAAGGGTGAGGGTTTTAAAGGATTATGCTTTAGTTGAATTTCAAGAGCCCCAATTTGCCCCAACTCCCGGTCAAGGGGTGGCTTTTTATATGGGTGATTACCTTATAGGTGGAGGAACGATAGAAGAAGTTCTTTACGATTGAAAGGGATTTTTATTATCGGTTTCAGGGTTTTCATAAACCTCAACTGCCTCTTAGCCAACTCCTTATCCGCTTTTGCCTTCTTTCTAATTGCGGTTTCATAATCGTATTTGCCTTCTAAAAACTCCAAGGCCTGTTTGTACGCAACAACCTTTTTCCCCCATTCCTTAAAACACGGATATTTTTTTAAAATTTCCTCGGTTTCGCCAATCAAACCCTTGTCAAACATCTCCCTTGCCCTTTCCCCTATCCTTTTGTAAAGTATTTCCCTCGGTATATCTATTAAAAAATATATCGGTTTGAACTTCGGCTTTTTACCCTCTTTCCTCAATACCGATATCGGTTTTCCCGTTGCCAACAAGACTTCCAAAGCCCTACTTATCCTGTATTTATCGTTTGGGTGAATTTTTTTTGCCGTTTCCGGATCCCTTTCCAAAAGTATTTTATAACCCTCACCGGATTCCACAAGTCTTTTGGCCTGTTCCCTTATTCCTTTCGGTATTTCGGGATGTTCAAAAAAACCCTCAAACAGAGCCTTTAAATACAAAACGCTTGCCCCCTCAATTATAACTCTTTTACCTTCTTTTAACAAATTCTCAATTTCCTTTTCCGCCAATTCCGCCCATTTATAAGCCGAGAATTCTTCACAGGGTTCTAAAACATCAATTAAACGATAAAACTCTCTGTATTCTTTTGGAGGTTTTGCCGTACCTATATCAAGATATTTATAAACCTTTCTACTGTCCGCGTTTATAACGATAAAACCGTAATTTCTTGCCAAATCAATTGCCAATTCGGTTTTACCGCTACCCGTTGGACCTATGATTACGGGTATCACAAAAGGTATCGAGAAATTACAAGCCTTTGAACCTCACTCGTTCCCTCACCTATTTCCAAAATCTTCGTATCCCTGAACAACCTTTCCGCCTCTCCCCAAATAACGCCGTCGGGTCCCAAAATATCCATCATTATATTAACCGCCTTCATAGCAAATTCCGAGGCTATCAATTTGGCCGTTGCCGCTTCCCTTGTAAAGTTTTCCCCTCTGTCCTTCAATTCCGCCGCTTTAAATGTGTATTCCTTTGCGGTTTCATACATCCAATGGAGATCGGACAACCTGAAAGAAAAGGACTCGTTATCGCTTAATCGGTTTTCCTTGACATATTCCAAAGAAATTTCCAATGCCCTTTTTATAGTTCCCAAACCCATGGCGGCTATTCCTATTCTTCCCGCATCCAATGAGGCCAAGGCGTACTTAAAACCTTCCCCCCTTTTTCCTATAATCTTTTCATAAGGGACAAAAACTCCGTCATAAGATATTGCGGATGTTACCGAACCCCTCCACCCGAGTTTATCCTCGTTCTTAATAACGGAAAATCCATCGCTATCGGTATCAACCAAAAAGGCCGTTATACCCTTTTTACCCTTTTCGGGATCGCTTTTTGCCATGGTTATAACGAATTTTGCAACGGATGCATTTGTTATAAAGATTTTTTGCCCATAAATCCTAAAACCCCCTTCAACCTCTTCCGCCTTAGTCCTCATACTTCCCGCATCCGAACCACAACAGGGTTCCGTTAAACCAAAAGCCCCTATATATTCTCCACTTGCAACCTTTGGTAAATACTCCCTTTTTAATTCTTCCGATGCGAAATTTACCAAAAAGCCCGCGGAAAGTCCGGAGGTTACCGCAAAGGTTACGGCCGTTGAAGGGCAAACCCTCGTCAATTCCTCTATAAATACCACATAGTGTTTTGTTGATAAACCCAAACCCCCATACCCTTTGGGAATTATTACGCCTGCCAAGTTTGCCTTGAACACGGCTTCGGCGCTTTCCTTTGCAAACCTGTCCTCTTTATCAACAATCATAGACCAGGGTTTAACATATTTCTCCGCTATTTCCCTTACATATTCCCTAAAATCTTCCAATTTCTCCGGAACCATATAAAATGGGTATTCTAATGGCGACAAACATCTATAAACAAACAACCTTAAAATCCTTTATATGCTTTGGATTATATTGCCGAGTTATTCACACGACTTTTACATGGTTCCAATGAGGGATAGCATAAAGTTGGCAACCGATGTATATAAACCAACATTTTATACCGGAAGGCTTCATACAATCCTTGTCAGAACACCATATGGTCGCACGGATGTGGGTTTAAACTATTTCATCCCGTATATAACCGATATTAAAGGTTATGCCTTGGTGATTCAGAGTTTGAGGGGTTTTCAGGGGAGTGAAGGGGAGCCTTCCGTTTTCCGTACGGACGGGTGGGGCGATTTGCAGGACGGATACGATGCGGTTAATTGGATAATATCGCAGAGTTGGTCTTCCGGTAAAGTTTGCGGTTCTTGGTTTTCCGCTATGGGTATAACCCAATACCTGTTAGCCGGAACATTACACCCGGCTTATAAATGTGCGGTTCCATTGGTTGGTGCCCATAGCGTATATCATTATGCGGCTTTTTATGGTGGAGAATTTAGGAAAAATCTCGTTGAAAACTGGTTAAACGGTTTGGGTGTTGGATACCTGATAGATACCGTGGCGAATCACCCGAATTATGATAGCAGTTGGGTAATTATGAACCTTGACGAAAGGGTTTCATCCGTTAATGTTCCCATGTTTCACTTTGCGGGATGGTTTGATATATTCTTGGAAAGCCAAATAAATGCCTTTATAAACCTGCAATATAACGGGGGGCCTTTGGCAAGGGGAAACCAGAAGATAATAATAGGGCCTTGGGGACATTTGACATTCGGACAAACCACGCAAGGGGATTTAACATTCCCATCAAACGCATCCCTATCGTTTAGCGATTTAAACGATGCCCTTGGAAGGTGGTACGATTATTGGCTTAAAGGGGTTAATAACGGGATAATGGATGAACCACCGGTTAAGTTTTACATAATGGGCATAAATGAATGGGCGTATGCGGATACATTTCCACCGAGGGGGTTGTATTACAGAAATTGGTATTTGCATGGGGATGGAACTTTAAGACTTTACAAACCCGCATCGGATAGTTTTTCCGTTTATGTTTATGATCCAAACGACCCAACGCCCACCATAGGGGGCAACGAGATGTCCTTACCGGGGGGAACTGGGCCAAAGGATCAAAGGCCGTTGCTTTCAAGGAGCGATGTTTTGGTCTTCCAAAGCGATGTTTTAACCGATACGGTTGTGGTTATAGGGAACATAATAGCAAAATTGTACATAGAAAGCGACAGATACGATACCGATTTTGCGGTTAGGATAGCGGATGTTTATCCGGATGGAAAGGCCATACTCGTATCCGATGGGATAATAAAGGCGAGGTATAGGTATGGGTTTGATAGGGAGGTTTTGTTAAACCCCGGGAGTATTGATTCGGTTGAGGTTAAGGTGTGGGCAACCGCTTGGGCATTTATGCCGGGGCATAGGATAATGGTTATAATATCATCCGCAAATTATCCGAGATTTGAGGCAAACCCGAACAACGGAGGCCCCTTTGTTAGGGACGATACCTTTAAGTTGGTGGCCACAAACAAGATATACCATTCTCCGAACTATCCCTCTTACATAAAGATACCAATGTATCCGACGACGGCGATTAAGGAGATGGTGGGTACTACGGTTATGTTCAAACCCGAAATAAAGGGTAAAAATATATGCTATGGTGGGAATTATGAGATTTTTAACCTTGCTGGTAGGAGAATTTTTAAGGGTAAAGGGTGTTCGCAGGATTTGAAGAGGGGGGTTTATATTGCAAAGAGAGGGAAAACTACAAGGGTTTTGATTGTTAAATGACGGTTTTTGATGCGATTAATCCTTATGCTTGGATTGTTAAACTTTTAAGGGAGTTTTCAAAACCCAGAACCCCCGGAATTCCTTCAATAAATGTGGGGAATTTGAGGACGGGGGGAACCGGAAAAACGCCCCTTGTTATAGAAATCGCCAAGAGATTTGAAAATTCGGCGATTATAACCCTCGGATATGGTAGGAAATACAAGGGTGTTTATAGTTCTTTGGAATACCCATCTCCGGAATACTTAGGAGATGAGGGATATATGATTTTTAAAAAAACCGGAAGACCCGTTATAGCATCAAAGGACAGGTTTAAAGGCGTTGAAATTGCTAAGGATTTAGGGGCAAATCTGGTAATATTTGACGACGCTTTTCAGTATTTTAAACTCAGGGCGCACATAAACATTTTACTTTTGAGACCTGCCGATTTAAAAGCGAGTACATTACCCTTTGGACCTTTAAGGGAACCCAATGACGCCATAAAGTATGCGGATGTTTTGGTTTTCAACCTAAAACTTGAAGAAAAACCCTTTAAACCCCATAACCTTGGAAAGCCCGCTTTCGTTATGAGGTATAAAGTTGAGGGTGTGGAGTATAACGGTAGGGTTTTGGATTTGAAGGGTTTGAGGGTTTTCCCCTTTTGCGGAATAGCGGATCCTTTTAGCTTTATAAACGCTTTGAAAATCTCGGGTGCAGAGGTTGTGGGATATAGGATATTTCCGGATCATTGGTGGATAAAGGGGGTTAAAAAAATAATAAAAAAGGCCTATAAGTTGGGGGCTATACCGGTATGTACTGAGAAGGATTTTTATAGGATAGGATTGGATAAAAGGGTTGGTTTTTTGAAGATTAAACCCGTATTTGAGGGGGGGTTTTGGGAGTTTTTGGATGAAAGGATAAGGGAAATAAACCCTCATTGACAAAGAAAAATGTTCAACCTTAAAATACTGCTTGGCATGGGTCTTTCTGGGGTTCAGGGGAAGGATGTTAGTGGTAGGGAGGTGAAGGGGATAGAGGTTTTAGAGGGGTAGGCATATGGGAACAGCGTTTATATTGTGGCTTACAAGGATGGATTGTCGCACCCTATAAGCATATTACACCCATTGGCCTTTACTGTTTTGAAGGGTAAATTGAGGAAGATGTATGAAAAGAATGGGAAGTTATACCTATTGGTTAGGAAGGATAGCAGTTGATACATCAACGCTTAGTGTTGGGTTTATGGTATTTGCAACGGATACCTTTAGAAATGTTTTATGGGCGAAGGTGTTTAACGATACTGTATATCTTGCGGATTAGAGGGGTGATAGTTTGTTTGTTATAAGTTATTTCCCTTGGGAT
>CAYRSH010000001.1:88005-94881 GCA_964426895.1 uncultured bacterium | reverse complement strand
ATGAAGTTTCAGGAGTTTGCGGATAGGTATGCAAGTAAAAAGGGACTTATTGTTTTAAAGCATAAGGATGGGAAGGATGTTAAGGTTTTAAATCCCAAAAACTTCAAGCCAAAGGACTTTTCAAATTTATAATTCTCGGAGTTTTATGAATTTAAAACCAAATCCCGGGAAGAGTTTAATCGTTGATGTAAATGGGGAAAAATGGGCGAGGTTTCCGATAAGAACTCATGTTATAAAACCCGGCGAGGATATAGTTTCGGTGGTGGAGAGGTATGTTAAGGGATATTTGAGGGAAGGGGATATAGTTTTTGTCAGCGAAAAGGTGGTTGCCATTTCTCAGGGTAGGGCTTTTCCAATAGATGAAATAAACCCTTCTTTTTGGGCAAAGTTTTTATCAAGGTTTGTAACGAAATCCCCTTATGGAATAGGGCTTGGAAGCCCTTGGACAATGGAATTGGCAATAAGGGAGGCCGGTTTGCTTAGGATTCTTTTGGCAGCCTTTTTTAGCGCCATCACAAAACCTTTTGGAATAAGAGGTGTGTTTTATAAGGTGGCGGGCAAAAACATTTCGGCAATAGACGGCCCAACGCCCTATACACTACCCCCATATAACAGATATGCAAAACTTCCCCCAAAGGATCCCGATAAGGTGGCAAAGGAGATATCTCAAAGGTTGGGATGTAAGGTTGTTATAGTTGATGCAAACGACTTGGGAGTTGAGGCTCTTGGTATTTCCCACAAAGATATAACGAGGGATTTCGTTAAGCGGGTTTTTAGGGATAACCCTTTGGGTCAAGCCTCGGAGCAAACCCCAATATGCATAGTGAGGAGTGTTAATTGATGGAAGAACTGTTTAAAGGTTTGGGGATTGATGAGATAATCCTTAAAAGAGAGGATAGGTGGAAGGTTTTGGAAATTTTTGCGGACAAAATCAAGGATTGCAGGAAATGTAGATTACACCTGCACAGGAAGCAGGTGGTTGTTGGTTCCGGGAACCCTTATGCAAGGGTTATGTTTGTTGGAGAAGCGCCGGGAAAGGAGGAGGATATAAAGGGGTATCCCTTTGTGGGTAAGGCGGGTAGGTTATTAACGGATATATTAACTGAATTGGGAAAGGATAGGGAAAGGGATGTTTATATAGCAAATGTTATAAAGTGTAGGCCTCCGGGCAACAGGGATCCGCTACCGGATGAGGTACAATCCTGCACACCCTATTTGGATTTTCAGATTAGGGTTATATCCCCAAAGGTTATTTTGTGTTTGGGCAGGTATAGTATGTATTATATCCTAAACAGGCCGGATCAACCAAAGATAAACGAAATTAGGGGGAAGTTTCACACATCAAGGTACGGAATACCCGCATACGCAACATATCACCCCGCTGCGGCTTTAAGAAATCCTACACTTGTGGATTTTATAAAGGAAGACATAAAAAGGGTTTTTGAGTTTGCGGAATCAACGGATTAAGACCTTTTTAACCCTCCCCCCTTCAACCACAAAATAAATCCCGTTTTTCTTTACATTATCAACCCTTCTACCCAAAACATCGTAAATACCCATTAATGATAGGGTTTCAAACCTCTCCGAAGTTTCCAAGGAATTCCCGTTTAGGAATATAAAATTACCTCTGCTCGGTTCCCAATTACTAACAACCATATCCAAAGATTTGGAAAACTTATACACAATCCTAATATTATCACCCGGGTTTATTGAGGTTTGCGGTATTGAAACCCAACCATCCTCCTCCGAATAAACGAAATCGCTTGTAGGAGTACCGTTGATATAAACCGTGTCTACGGAAAAAATGGGCTTATGTTTTAATGTGAAAACACCTTTTAGAGAAACCGTAAAGTTTTCAAAGGTATCAACCACATAATCCCGGTTTAAATCCGCAAGGAATATGTATTCGCTTACAAGGTCTGAACCAGCATCCCACGACCAGGAAGGGGATGAAAAATATCCACCAGAGTTTTCAAAAACAAACAACGGATCCCACCACCCCCCAACCGCCAAATCCAACCAACCATCACCGTTTATATCCCCCAACGCCACTGCGGATGTATATGTACCAACACCGGTTATAACAACGGCGTTTGTATCCAAATTCCCCCCGTTATTATAGAATATCAAAACATCGCCCATATTGGCCACCACAACATCCATATAACCATCCGAGTTTATATCCCCAACGGCAACCTGATTTGCCGTACAAGAATTTCGGGATTGCCAAGAAGGGGTACCTTCAAGTGTATCCCCCAAATTCCTATAAAGCCTACACTTCCCGTAATACACACCGACAAAAAGGTCCAAATCGTTATCGTTATCAACATCAAGGAACTTTCCCCCAAGGGAATATATGCTATCCGATAACCAATAAAGGCTTAAACCCGTTCCGTTTGATATATAAACCTTTACTGGCTCGGGATCCGACGAATAATCGTTCCCGCAGAAAAACGCAAAATCCGAAAGTCCATCACCATTCACATCCCCAGAGGCCACACCGAAACACCTCCCACTATCGGATACCCAGTAGGGGTTTGGGTTTAAATTTCCGGAATTATTAAAATACAAAACATTTACCTGCCTATTCCAACCCGAATAGTACCCGCTAAAACCCGCAACCGCAACCTCATAATAACCATCCCCGTTTATATCCCCAACGGTTAAATGCCCGCTATAAAGCGTATCATGCGAGTACCAAGAGGGTGTTAAGGAAGGTATCCCGGTAAAATTTGGAAAGATATGATTTACCTCCCTTCTCATATCGTTCCCGTTTGAAACGAGTATATCTTTATATCCGTTTTTGTCAATGTCCGTAATGTATAAACCCGTTGAATAAAATCCGGTTGTTGTTTCATAAGATGGGCTTGAAGGGTAAGGGACAACGGATAAAAGCGCCAACATAATGGGGATTATAAGGTGGTTATAATATTCACTATTTTACCCGGCACATATATAACCTTCTTTATTTCGCCGGTTAAGTACTTTGAAAGTTTTTCGTTATTCTTCACAATTTCCAAGACATCTTTTTCATCGGAGTTTATGGGTATTCTTATTGTTCCCCTGAACTTCCCGTTTATTTGAACCCCTATTTCCACCTCTTCCCTTATGAGTCCGGGTATGGGTTCCGGTAGGGAGGCTTTGAATACGGTTTCCTTCCCCAAGAGTTCATCCATCTTAAAGTTATGGAACAATTCCTCGGCCAAATGTGGTGATACCGGGGCTAAAAGCCTAACGAAGATGTTTATAAACCAACCCTTGGTTTTATCGGTTATTTTTGCATTTTCAACCGTATTAATTGCCTCCATAAGTTTGGCAATCGCTGTGTTAAACTTAAACTTTTCGTAATCCTTCCTTATTCCCAATATAATCTCGTTTATAGTTATAACGAAATCCCTATCGTTTAAATCGGGCTCGCTTTCCGCCTTTATACCCTTTTGATAAAACCCGTAAAAAACCCTCCAAATCCTGTTCAAAAACCTTATAGCCGCCGTTGCGGTTGCATCCGTCCATTCAAAGTCCATATCCGGAGGTGCGGCAAACAGTATCGCAAACCTCGCCGCATCCGCTCCATACTCATCAACAAACGGGCCCAAAGGCACAACATTACCCCTTGATTTTGACATCATTTCAAGCCTTTCCTCTAATGGTGTTCCATCCGCCTTTAAATAGGGTTTTCCATCCCTGTATTCAACATCCTCCGGGTTTGGAAAACTTTTCAAATGTACAGGAGACCACCAAAACTTTTTAAGGACGAGTCCCTGTGTGAATAGGTTTGTAAAGGGTTCATCGTAATTCAAAAGCCCTTCATCGTGTAAAACCTTTGTGATAAACCTCGCATATATTAGGTGTTTTGTCGCATGCTCTGCCCCCCCTATATACTGATCCACGGGCATCCAAGCGTTTGCCTTTTCTTTATCAAATATTTCCTTGTCGTTTTTGGGGTCGGTAAATCGTAAGAAATACCAAGAAGAATCCACAAATGTATCCATAGTATCCGGATCCCTTTTGGCATCAGCACCGCATCTGGGACATTTCGTATTTATAAATTCAGGAACATCCTCCAACGGGGAGCGGCCCTTTGGTAAAAAGTTTTCGGTATGTGGTAATAAAACGGGAAGATTTTCATCGGGCACTTCACCGCACTTAGGACAGTGTATTATGGGTATAGGGGCACCCCAATACCTCTGCCTTGAAACCAACCAATCCCTTATCCTATAAGACACCGCTGGACCACCCAAACCCATTTCCTTTAACCTCTCCCCAATCCTCTTTATGGCTTCATCCGATTTCAAACCCGTAAATTCCCCCGAATCTTTCAATACCCCCTTCAACTCGTATGCCCTTTTTGGTTGATAAACATACCTTTTACCCCTGTATTCCAAAGAAAACCTTTCCGAATCCGTTTCCTCAAACATGCAGTTTAAAAGCTCCTCAAACTCCTCACCCTCGTTTTTTTCGGGAAATACCACAACCTTAATGGGTAATTTATAAGTTTGGGCAAACTCGTAATCCCTTTGGTCGTGCGCGGGGACACCCATAACGGCGCCGGTACCATACTCCCCAAGAACATAATCCGCCACAAAAACAGGTACTTTTTCCTTTGTAAAGGGATGTTCGGCATATAGACCCGTAAATACCCCCGTTTTACCCTTTTGCCTTTCTTCGGGTGATTTTACAAGGGATTCGTTTATGTATCTCAAAACATTTTCCCTATGCTCATCGGAAACGAGTTTCAAAATTTCGTCAATTATTTCGCTATCTGGGGCTATGCTTATAAATGTAACACCAAAAACCGTATCCGCCCTTGTAGTAAAAACCCTTATGGGTAAATCCCCTACCTTGAAGACTATTTCCGTCCCCTCACTTTTACCTATCCAGTTTTCCTGCTGTTTCAAAACATGCTCCGGCCAATGTCCCCTTAACTTTTCAAGGTCTTTTAAAAGCCTATCCGCATACTCCGTAATTTTAAAAAACCATTGGGTTAATTTCTTTTTTTCCACAGGGGTTTTACACCTCTCGCATTTCCCTTCAACAACCTGCTCGTTTGCCAGAACCGTTTTACAGTTTGGACACCAATTAACCCATGCCCCCTTTCTATAAGCCAAACCCCTCTTATAAAGGATTAAAAACAACTTTTGCGTCCATTTGTAGTATTCGGGGTCGGATGTTGCAAACTCCCTATCCCAATCGTATGAAAGACCCAACTTCTTTAACTGTTCCCTAAAACCCTCTATGTTGTTATATGTCCATTCCCTTGGGTGTATCCCCCATTGTATTGCGGCGTTTTCCGCCGGTAATCCAAAGGAGTCCCAACCCATAGGGTGTAGTACCTCATATCCTTCCATCATTTTAATCCTCGCAACGGCATCCCCTATTGCGTAGTTTTTTAAATGCCCCATATGTAAATCCCTACCAGAAGGGTATGGAAACATTTCAAGGACATAGTATTTGTTTTTGGGTTTTTCGGGCGCTTTAAAAAGTTTTATATCCTCCCAAAACTTTTGCCATCTCCTTTCTATTTCCCCGGGTTTGTATTCTTTATCCATAAGCGGGAATTTTACTCCCGCGGAATTTATTTCTCCTTAACAAACAAACCCAAAGCCCCGAGGAGGATTAAACCGGTTAAGGATAGCGGTGCAAAAATGGGCGGTTTTCCCTCTTCTTCACCCTCATACTTTTCCTCATTTGTCGTATGGTATATTCCCGATACATAGGCGGTTTTTTCTTCCGAGGCGTGTTCCCAATGTTCAAACATACCGAATATACCGCTTGGGGATAGGAGTAGAAGGATTACAAATATCGGGAACCTCAAAGCACCGACAAAAAATCCCACAACCATAAGAATTGCGGATAATCCGGCCACCAGGGGTGCAACTATCTGGATTTTATGAAAATGTTGCAGTGTAAAGAGTTCTAAAAGCGTAATGAGGAGGCCAAATATGGCGAAGAAAATCGCAATATCCACAAACCTTGATTTTAAAAACCCCCTCATACCGAAAATTTTAAAGGTGGAAATTTTCTCAGCATGGGGTTTAAAACAAAACTAACTCCTATATAATACCCGATTGTGTTGTGGTTAATATCAATCCCCACTTTTGCAAGGATGTACGGCGTTTCTTGCAATCTCTGCCATGTTGCATACCCAAAGTTAAACAAATTCGGTGAGAACTTTGCGGATAACGGGTATTACTTCCCCGGAAAACAGGAGGAGGTATATTCCGATAATAACGATGAAGAATTAAAGTTGTTTAAGAAAGTTCCCTTGTCTGTTCGCTTTATGCAGTATCTAACGGCCGAATACGAAAAGGATAAAAATACCTTTGTTGATTTCAAAAGCCCATACGCGGCGAAAATATTAATGGGTGGGGCATTCAATCAGAATTTAAACTTTTATTCTTATGTGATATTTGAAAAGGGAGAACCACCGTTTTTTGAAGACGCTTGGGTTGATGTGCATAATTTCTTTGGATTACCCTTATCGCTAACACTTGGACAGTTCCAGATAGCGGATCTAATGTTTTTGAGGGAAACACGGCTCACACAATCCGATTTTTACATATACAAATTAAGTCCATTTCCATTGACATATCACAGGGGTGCCATACTCGGAACACCTTATTTTGATTTTGGTGTTGTAAACGGAAACGGTATAGGGGAAGGGTTTGATAACAACCCCCAAAAGTGGTTTTTCACAAGGGTGCCAATGCCCTTTAACTCTGGTATATTTGCCCTTTGGGGTGAAGACTATTTAAACGATGAATACACGAAAATTTACAGATTTGGATTTGATTGGAGAACCTCTTACGGGGATTTTTATCCGTTTTTACAGGTCTTGGCGGGGTTTGATAGGGATACACAAAACCTGTTTTATGG
>CAYRSH010000001.1:49931-87905 GCA_964426895.1 uncultured bacterium | reverse complement strand
CGTTTTTACAGGTCTTGGCGGGGTTTGATAGGGATACACAAAACCTGTTTTATGGTGGATTTTTCGGTTTGGATGCCGTTAAAAATAAATTCGTTTATTCCTTCCTTTTTAACTATGTAGATGCCCCAAAGAATTCATACTATTACCAACAAAGGCTTTTAAGGGGTGCGTTCAGGTTGTCATATTATATTTTGAGAAACCTAAAAACCTTTGCGGAAGTTGAAGGTGATGCGTTTTCAAGTTGGGTAATCCTATACCTTGGATTTGACTACGCATTTTAATCGGGTGGGCGACTTTACAATACCAACTTATGCGTGTCCTCTTAACCGCAGGTGATGTAAAAAAGGCTGAAAATTATTTAAAGTATCTTAAAGGCCTTGGAGCGGAGATTGATGTGATTACACCGACCGAGAAAAAAAATATATTCCCAAAGGAATACGACCTTTTGGTTTTGAGCGGGGGAAAGGATGTAAATCCCAAGAGATATAACGAAGAAATTAAATACGAAAGCGTTGAGGTAGATGATGAAAGGGATGAATTGGAGTTTGGGTTAATTGAGGAATTTTTAAGGAGTGGAAAGCCCATATTCGGGATTTGTAGGGGTTTTCAGGTTTTAACGGTGTTTTTTGGGGGGAGTTTATACCAAGACCTTGAAATGGAGGGTTTTAAAGCAATACATAAGGGGGAAAACGGCGAAGATAATAAACATGAGGTTGTTTTTTCAGGGGTTTTTAAAGAGGTTTTCGGTTCGGAAGGGTTTGTTAATAGTAATCATCATCAGGGTTTAAAGGGATTTCCTGAAAAGTTGAGAGATGGTGAAATTTTAGCGGTTTCGGAGGACCACCTCGTTGAGGCTTTTATTTCCAAAAAATATAAGGTCTTGGCCGTTCAATGGCATCCCGAAAGACATGAATCGGAAATATCGCAAAAACTTTTGGAAATAGTAAATGAAGTATTTGGTAAATGACAAGGGGGGTATTATATGTATTCTGCTTCATTATGCGACTGAACAGGTATAAAAAACAGTGTATCACTATGTGGATGTATAAAGCACAGAGTAATACACCCCTGAACCCACAAAAAACCAAACCCCTACTATGCTATTTACCGAATACCGACAAGGGGCTAAAATCACTTTGTGCTCATATTTCCCCTCACTTTATCACCGAGAACCATTTTTCAACCTTTTCATCGTTAGCCCTTATCCTCAAAAGATAAACACCCACGGGCAACTTCGGTAATTCTATTTCATGCCTCGTATATCCCTTAAAGTTCTGCGATTTTGAATATACCTTGTGTGCCTTCAAGTCAAATACCTCTATCGTTGCGTATGCATCCCCACCAAACACTACCCTCAATTTCGCCCGCCCCTTCGCGGGATTCGGATATATTATCACATTATCACCACTCAAAAACTTTATGTCCAAAACCTTAACATTCTTAACCTGCGATTCCCCATATGTGTAATCGTTATACCCCCTTACAACTACACCGTGATCGCCAACATCAAACTCCCCAAACCTTATCCTAACATAAACCGTCTCAACGGGACTGTCAAAAGCCCCATCCTTCGGTATCATTGAATACTTCATACCCCCATCTACAATGGCCTCCGCAGACCTTATCGCATAACTTGAACTTATTACCGCCTCTATGTATGTGCTGTCCGGTGAGTTCTTATATACGCTGTCCGGATTTAATTTCGTTATTATCACCTCAACCGTGGCGTTTGATACTACCGTAAACCTGAAACTATCCCTTGCCATCATATTGCCACTCAGATCTACAAACGAATCCACGACAACCTTTACCGTTGAATCATAGGGCAACATTACGGTAGGATTTACCTTTAATGTCCTCCTGTCTTGCCAAGACTTTGTGTAAGAATACTCCGAAGTATTCACAAGTACCTTTAAATACCCCCAAAGGCTTGTATCGATATCCTCGCTGAATATTATTGTTATAGTTGGCGTAGGCGATACACCAACGGCCCCATTGTTGGGTTCCGTGTATGTTATATAAGGCCTTATGGTATCCAAATATATCACCCAAGCGCTGTCATAAGAGGTATTACCGCTGTAATCAAAACCATAAGCCCTTAGTAGAAATGTGTCAGTTGGAACATCAGGTATGTAAAAGCAAGCCGTGTCGGTATTGTTAAACGGTGTATTCCTACAATTCATAAAAGATGTGTATGTCCGGGAGTTGAAATACCACTCAACCCTTTGCACACCCCTGTCATCCGATATGTGTGCCTTTATAGGTACAGACCTGTCATAAATTGTTATTGTGTCGTTCGGTAGTATCGTAATCATAGGTGGAATCCCATCCACAGACCCGGTGGTGAATGTTATAACCTTGGGTACCAAGTTCTTTCCGTTTAACCCCATTATCCCACTCCTGAACTCTACCTCTACAACCTCATAAGGGGCAAAATCTGTATTTGGGTTTAATACGCAATAGTCCAATTTCGGACAACTCTTCGTAAAAGTATGACTCCCCGAACTGCTACCAACTATCCTAACGGTTGTATTGTTTATCGTTGTGGTATCCATATCCTTTGAAAACTGTACCCCTATGTTCGTATTGGCGGGAACATTTATCTCCCCACTGTCAGGTGTGGTGAATACTATTACCGGATTTGATGTATCTACTGTCTGCGTCCTAAATGTTATCGTCCTCGGTATTAGAGAGTTTCCAGCGGTATCCCTTATAAGCGGTGTGAAACTTACATACACCAATTCGTTGGGCCTGAAATCGGGATATGGGTCAAGAACGCAGAACATACTAAGGGGACATGTCCTCGCAAAGTTGTAATTTCTCAAACTGCTTCCATCCCACCCCCTTATTATTACGCTCGTATTGTTTATCGTAGTTGTATCCATCGGCTTTGAAAACCATACACCTATGTTTGCCGATAATGGTACATTTACCTCCCCACTGTCGGGTTGTGTTAATATTACCCTAGGTTTAGAGGTGTCGGATGAAGAAGGGCATATATCGGCTGTGCCGGATGGGAATGCGGATTTAGAATAATAGAACTGGTAATAATATAAAAGTACGGTATCAATGGCGGCAGTTGCATAAATATTATGGAAGGTATCACCACTAATGACCGCCAAGAAATTAGTAATATTGCAAGCCGTGAAGTTGTTATCCATCCTCATAAAATAAGCCTTACCGCTATCGGGTTCGGAAAATATGGCTATACGGTTATCTATATCAAAGTATAGGGTTGCCGTTCCGGGAATGTTAAATTTTATTCTTTGGATTATGGAATTTGTGTTTAAGTTTAGCAAAACTATAAAGCCGTAATATGAACCATCATCATATAACACTCCCCAAACCGCAACGGTATCAAACCCTTTTGCCGATATACCCAATGGGATAAAATATTTACTTGAGTCGTAAATGTAGAAAAACCGTAGGGTATCAATTTTTTCAACAAAGATGTTTAACCTGTGCCCACCGCTGTCCGACAATGTCGCAATAAGGAAGGTATCGGCGGTATCAACCGCAAGATAACCGCTAAGTACGTCGGATAGACTTAGTTCTCTCACATTCATAAATATAACAAAAATATAAACCGAATCACCGTATATGGATACACCCCTCCCCAGGCCTGAAAAAGACATGCCCTTTACAATTGTGCCCCGTATAGAATCGTATTTTAAGTAGAAAGTATCACCAATATTATACCTTATTATACTACTATCCCTATCTTTATAACCCCAAACCCTGTAATAGGATAAATACTTCTCAACATCGGTTATGGTTATATCACCAAACTCATATCTTATAACGGTGTCCGGATGATAAATTATTACGCCCCTGTCATATACCATTGCAACCGTATCAATTCCTAAAACCTTCACTGATTTTATATACTTCCCCGTATCCGGCAAGAATTTATACGAGTAGAGGATGTTGCCGTTTGTATCCAACTTTATAACTTTTATCGTATCATTTGCGTTATCTTGGCCAACTATGTAGTAATTTCCATCCTTTCCGTAGGCATAAATGTTGCCCCCCAAACCCCCTATGCCCTTTAAAAAATAACCAAAAATCCACATCATTTTCTAATCCTCCCTTAAAACATTTTTAAGCCTAAAATAAACATTCCTATACTTCTCGTTGTTCGGGTCAAGCGTGAAAGCCTCCTTTATGTAAGCAAAGGCCATTGATATATCGCCTTTCTGATACATTTCCAAAGACTTTAAGTAATAATAGTTTGCATCCCTTTTCATATTCGCCTCAACATATGTTAATAACCCACTCGCCTCGGGTATCGGGTATATCTTCAAAGACTTTTCAAGATAATACTTCGCCTTTATCCAATCTTTATTCTGTATATACCCCTTGGCCTCCGATAAATATTTCTCCGCAACAGACCTTAATTTGTTCATGTATTTAACCCTATCGGGATTCTGCGGTATTGTGTTCAATATCTTTGCCGCTTCAACATAATTGCCCTTATTTATCATATCTTCAACCCTTTGTACCTTTGCATATTCATACTTTTGATTTCCCTCCGCTTCAACCTTCTGCGAATTCTTAAAACTATTTATCCTGTTTTTAACATCGTTATAAACCCTTAAAGCATCCCTATCATCCGAAAACTCTTCAATAAAGAGTAAGGCTTCCGCAAAGGCATCGGAATAAAGTTTATTCCTTAGATATGTGTTTATCCTGCTTATGTATCCCCGCTTCTTATTCTCCTTTATAACCTCATTTAAACTGTCTATCATCCTTTTGATACCCGGGACGCTGTCAAATGCCATTGCTATTTGTAATTTCATAAGGGCACTTTCGGGGTCTTTATCATTTTTCGCGCTCTCCACGAGGTTTTTGGCGTAATCCTTAGCACCTTTTTCTAACTCTCCTACCCTTTCCTTTAAAGATTCTATCTCCTCTTCATGCTCGGCCAATATCCTCTCATGCCTCTCTATTTTTTCTTCAAGTTCTTTTTGCTTACCCCAAAAGATGTTAAAACCTATCCTGTGGGTGAAATACCCTATCCAATAATATTCGTAATCGTACCTGAAAGTAAATGTTCCAACATCTAAGGAAAAGCCGGCTATAAGGTTTTTAAGGGAGGGTGATGCGGTTATCCCAAACACCCCATAGTTTGCCGATAATACGAAACCCGCATCAAGGTCTATATCCCCAAAAAACCTAATATAAGGGCCGAGTTTAAAGTTTTGCATATCCGTTAGCCCCCTGAAATACACGGATGGCGTTGGTATAGTCTTTCCATATCCTAAGTTTTCCACAAGGAGTAATACTTCTCCGTTTTCCAAATTTCCCACAACCGCACCGTTTAGGGTTATCGCGTAATCGGTGTAGTTGTGTATTTTGGATGTTAAAACCCCCGGACCTACGCCGAATTTCCAACCTTTGTTTAATAAAGAGCCGTTTAGGTATATCAAGTTCATACCCGTAAAGGCCACATAATATGTTCCCAATTTTTCAGCGTTCTCATTTACGAGTTCTATATCGGTTAGATACCCACCTTTTAGGTTTAGGATTATTCTGTCCGTGGTTATGCTTAATTCCTCCTGCCTGAAATTAACAAAATACTCCCTATGGAATATGGACACACTCCTCGGAAAAATGTTGATCTGAGAACCGTTTCCTATATACCAAAACACATAACCCATAGTGGAAATTTTAAGGTTGTTTTCCCTTTTCGTCAAAAAGTTCATTTCTGTGAATTATAAGGTTTCCAACTTTAATATGCAACGAGGTTATACCTTTTGAAAAATTCCAAATAGGTATAAACCCCTATTAAAGCCGAGTTTAAACAAATCAAAATCAACAAATTTATAAAAGCCTTTTAGAAACGGAAACCTTCCTATGCCCCTTGGCTTTATGTTTAAAATCGTTCCAATTTTAACGACTTTTAGATTACTCTCCTTTGCAAGGTTTAAATAATCTTCAATTGTAAAAGCCCATCTAGGTAGTATAATTTTATCGTTTTCTTTAACCGGCATATACCTTTCCTTTAACTTCCCGCCGAGTCTGTAATTTACGGTTATAAAATACCCACCTTTATTTAAAACCCTTGAAACTTCAATAAACGCTAATTTCACAAGCTCTAAATCCGGGAGGTGTTGGATAACTTGAAATGAAATCACTAAATCAAAGGTATTACTTTTAAACGGAATTTGATGAACACTCGCTTGAACGACTTTAAACCCTTCATCCTTACAAATTTTAACACCCTCAAAGGAATAATCAAACCCAAAGGCATTATAATCTCTTAGATTTTCCAATTTTAAACCTACGCCGCAACCCGCATCAAGTATGAGTTTTGGTTTTATCCAATTTACGATGTTTTTTAGATAGTAGTTCTCCACCTCATTGGGCCAATGCCATATCCGTGGGAGGTTCTTTTTATGTTTGTAGTAAATTTTATCGTAAAGCCTTTTGACTTCGTCCATAAATGGGGATTATAAGGGTGCAATTTTTACAAGTTCCAATAACATATCCTTTGAATATTTATCAACGGATTTAACTTTAACGACAACCCTATCCCCAAGGGTTATTTTTTTCGTATTTCGCTTCCCGACTATTACAACGGAATACTCCTTAGGCAATGATACGGCCTTGCCCCACTTAATCGTATTAATCGGTATATATCCTTCTGCCAAATGTTGCGTGATTTCAACAAACAAAGCATCCTCGGATATTCCAACAACTATGCCTTCAAACTCTTGTCCCACCTTCCTTTCCATAAATTCATAAATTTTTAATCTCCAAAGTTCCCATTCCGCGTCCTCGGCCAGCCTTTCCATTTCGGAAAGGTGTTTTCCAATATTCACCAGATCCTTATAAGAATAAGGCAATTTTTCCCCATTCAAATACGCCCATAACTGCCTATGAACTATTAAATCCGCATACCTCCTTATTGGTGATGTGAAATGTAGGTAATTTTTCAAAGCCAAACCAAAATGTCCGATGTTTTTTGGTGAATATTCCGCTCTGGCCATTGTCCTTAAAAGCAAATAGTTCATTAAATTCTCCTCAGGTCTTCCTCTAAAAGACTCCAATACTTCCCTTAAAAACTTCGGCGTTATCCTCTTGTTTTTAAACGATTTCCCCAACAACCTTTCTGCGAGTTTTATAAAATCCTTAACCTTTTTTTCCTTAGGATTTGGATGAACCCTGTAAAGAACCGGAACTTTTTTTCTATTCAAATATGTGGCCACCAAGGTGTTGGCGGTTATCATTAACTCTTCTATTATTTTGTGCGTCCATAACCTCTCCTTTGGGGAAACCATAAGGACTTGCCCATTTTCCATAAGGAATTCGGCTTCTGGTAAGTCAAAGTCTATACTTCCCCTTTCTTCCCTTTTTGCCCTCAGTATTTCGGCTAAATCACTTGCCTCCTTTAAAACCCTTCTAACACCTCCAATTGCACCTTTATAAATTACGGTTTCCTTATCTTCGGGATTAAAACCGTCTAAAAGCCTTTGGGCATCTTCATATGTTAGCCTTGCATAGGATAGGATTTTGCTTTTATAAAACTTCGCACTTTGGGTTAATATCCTCCCATCCCTCGTAATTTTTACCTCAACCGTAAATGTGTATTTTGGCTGTCCGGGTAGAAGGGATGCCAAGTCATCGGAAATTTTGTTAGGAAGCATTGGTATAACCCTTTCTATAAGATATACGCTGTTCCCCCTCTTTAAGGCTTCCTTATCCATATGTCCATCCTTTCTTACCCAAAATGACACATCTGCTATATGCACCTTCAATATCCAACCCTTTTCGTACCTTTCCACATATATTGCGTCATCGTAATCCTTTGCAGTTCTTGGGTCTATTGTTATTGTGAATTCATCAGTTAAATCCACCCTGTTTTCATCTTCAACAAATTCTATTTCTTCCGCTTCCCTTAAAACTTCCTCCGGGAACCCTTCGGGAAGGTTAAACATCTTCATTACTATTTCGTAATCGTCGGGTTTAACATTAACTATTCTCCAATTCCTTCCACTCCTCTTCACCAAAACCACATCCCCCTTATTAATCTTAATACCACTCTTGATCTTTGCATTAACTATTCCTACTCTTGAATCTTCAACCTCTACCTTCCCATTACCCAAATACCTCCCCACAAAATAAACCTTTTTCCTTTCAACGACCCTCAAAACCCTACCTTCAAGGTTTCCAAATTTTCTTTTCTTTGGAAATACTAAAACCTCAACTATATCACCGTTCTCCGCATCACCCATTGCCCACGTGGGTACGAATACATCCCCTTCGTCGGTTATTACAAACCCAAAACCTCCCCTCTTTATCTCTATTTTCCCCCTCAACCTCTTACCTAACCTTTCAATTAAGCCATATCCCTTTCCATACCTCATTACCTTTCCGCTTTTTATAAGAACATTTAATGCCCTTTTCACCTTCTTTTTACTCGTACCCAAAACCCTTGCAATCTGGGAAACCGTTAGATAACCCTTTTTGGATTTTCTTAAAAGTTCTTCTACTTCTCTAACCATAGTTTTTTCAGAACGGATTTGTAGGGAAAGGCCGGAGCCTTCCATTTGGATAGTTGCGCCTCGATAAAAGCAAAGGTTTTCATAATCTCGTTATATACCCGTTCATCCTCCTCTTTTAGCCTTCCTAGGGGTTTTCCGTCGTATTCGTACTCGTCTATTTTTGAGTAAAACTCCGCTATTTCTTTATAAGTATTTGGTTTTGGTTCTTCGTCGGGTTTTGAGAACTTCCCGATTTCTTTATCCGAATACTTAAAGAATATAACATCTTCGGAAGCAACTTTATCTTTGATATTCTGATACATTACCTCCGATCTCGGCCAAGTATGGGAATAAACCATTAAAAACTGCGTGTTTTCAACGGCGGCTATACTATATACCCCCGCAACCTCAATATAGGAAAACTTTGGGGATGGCAATGTCCTCTTAAAGTTCCTGTGTTCAGAATCCGCCATATAAAGGAAATACCCAATAGAACCGTCTTTAAACCTTACGGTTTGTGTTTTTTGTAAGAGTTGTTTTAAGTTTTCCACCGCCACCAAGGGGACGAGTAATGTGTAATCCTTAATACCATATCCCTCTATGGATACCCTCTCGTTTTTTGCATTTTTTAAGCCTTCCAAAAAACTTTCCTCATCCGTTGCATCCATCGTTGCCAACCTCTCCTCTACGCTTCTGGCAACAAAAGCCGAAGGTAATGCTATTTCCAATCCATCAAAATTGAATACGAAAAAAGGCCTCTTTTCAAGGGGTGTGTATTCGTAAAGGGGGGACCAAAACCTCCTATCACCGATATCCACAAAGCCCATATCCCTATAATATTCGTATATTTCAACGATTTCTATCTTCCCCGTTTTTAACCTATCAAAAACCGTTTTGTGAAATGTTGGATATGCATCAACTTTAAAATTTTCTAACTCCTTTTTTACCTCCGTGGTAAGTGGAAGATTCATATCCCTTAGTGCTTGAAGTACTTCAACGGATTTTTTCCAATTTTCATAGCAACATTTTTTTAGGGATTTCCCACTTCCACAGGGACACATTTCTAAATTCATAAGTCGGGTATTGTAAGGTCGCCCCGTTCATCCTTAGAATACCCACCCGGTGCCCATAATATTGATATCCAATGACGACGGTATAGAAGCCGAGGGGTTAAAGGTTTTAGAGGAAGTCGCCTCGGAATTCGGTGAGGTTTGGACGGTTGCACCCTTGGAAGAACAAAGCGGTTCAAGCCACAGATTAACATTCGGAAAGGAGGTTAGGGTTTATAAGTTTGGACCCAGAAAATTTGCGGTGGACGGTTCTCCGGCGGATTCCGTGCTTATAGGACTTTTTGGAATCCTACCCGCTCAACCCAAAATCATCCTCAGCGGAATAAACGCCGGATATAACCTATCGGAAGATGTATTTTATTCTGGCACTGTGGCGGCTGCAAGGGAGGGAGCCATGTATGGTTTTAGGGCCATAGCGTTTTCCCTTGAAAGGACTGATAATATGATGTGGGAAACCGCCAAAGAGATAGCGAAAATGGTCCTTAAAAGATTCTTGGATTATGAGGATTTCCGCCTATTATCCGTAAATATCCCCTCTTTGCCTTTGGAAGAGATAAGGGGATTTAAATGGACATTTTTGGGTAGCAGGGTTTATAAGGAGCCCGTAAGGATAGAGGGGGAAAACGCTTTCAGGATTGAAGGGAAACCGGTTTTTAAAATGCCCCCGGGTTCCGACATATATGCCGTAAAAAACGGTTATGTTTCCATAACCCCATTGGGCTTTGATATTACGGATAGGGAGGCGTTGTTGAGGTTGAAAAATTTGGAAATTCCCTTTGGAAATAAGGGTTTGCGATAAGTTTTCCATACGAAAAAACTTTCAACCTTAAAATATTTTTGTGGTTAGTAGTACTATGCTAAGGATTGAAAGAATCAACCCCTTTGAGCATTTGGAGGAGTGGGAAAAGATGTATTTTGAGAGTGTGAGAGGAGTGATATTCGCATATCCTAAATGGTCTATACTTGCGGCCGAATACAACGGTGGAGAACCCAAATATTGGATGGTGGCAAACGAAAAACCCGTAGCGTATGTAGCGGGTTCTTATTACGATTCGCGTAAAACCCTGATACTTCCCGTATTTGATCCCATTTTTGCCCCTTACTCGGAGTTTGTAATACTTCCCCAATACCGCAGGGAAGTTCTGGAAAGCCTTTTGAAAAATTTGCAAAATGGGTATGAGAAAATGTTGGTGGGACCTATAAGGGAAGATTCGCCGAGTTATTCCATCGTGTCAAAGATGGGTAATGCAATATCATCGGTAAAAATCCACCATATAAGATTAAAAGGTGATCCACTTGAACACCTTTATAGGGCAAAGGCGTATAACTTCATAAAAACCTTTGAAAACATGGAAAGGAAGATGGATATAAAGGTGGAAATAAAAGGTTTTGATACCTTAGAGGAAATACTAAACAATTCGTTTAAACTCTCCCCCACGCGAGAATTTGCCCTTAAATCCGTATTATCCGCCTGTAGGGATAAGGTAAAAATAATAAAGGTCCTTGAAAGGTCAAAAATCCTCGGTTATATATTGTTGGTTGAGGAAGAGGATAAAATCGTTGTGATATTGAATACGGTTCCGGAGGATAACGTTATGCTCGGTATATGGAGGTATATATACGATACGGGTAAAAGGAATTTGAACCTTGAAATACCCTTACCCACATTTACATTCGGTAAAGAGTTGGGGTTTAAGGTTATAAACGCGCACATATACGAGATTATTTAAATTTGGCCATTTCTTCGTTTATACCTTTTTTAACATTGCACCACCTTGCCAAGACAAAAAAGAGATCGGATAACCTGTTTAGATATATTTGAACATTGGGGTTAATCTTAAAACCCTTTTCCATTGCGGATACAACCACCCTTTCCGCCCTCCTACAAACCGTTCTACATATATGCAATAGTGCGGACTCCTTACAACCGGATGGCAATACGAATTCTTCAAGGGGTTTGAGTTCGGCATTGTATTTATCAATTAGTTCTTCAATTTTTTTAACATCCCCTTCCGAAACCCTTTTTATGGGATATTTTGAAGGGATAGGGGTTGCCAAATCCGCACCCACTTTAAAGAGGTCGTTTTGTATATCTTTTAAAATTTCATCCAATTCCCTTAAATCCTTAGAGAGTTCAGCCCTTAAAAGGCCTATAAAGGAGTTCAATTCATCAACTTCACCATAAGAGGAAACAAGGGGATGGGTTTTTGACACAACGGAACCATCCGCCAAATATGTCTTTCCCCCATCCCCAAATTTGGTATAAACCTTCGTTATCCTCATTCAAGAACACCCAAGGATAGGGCTATACCGAGGTTTATCCCGTAGTGTAATACCTTTTTAAGATATTTTACCCGATAAGCTTGGTGCGTAATCAACAAAAATACCCCCTCCAAAACCTATTGGACCGGTAAAATAATAGGCGTTGGCAAAACCACCAAAGGCAAAACCTTTGTAATCGGTATAATCGTTTTCCGCGGTATCTTTCACCGAATACATGGCATAAGCGGGATGAATGCCGAAATATATTTTTATCATGGGAAAGGATAATTGGTATCCTATCGGCAGTTTTATATAAAGTCTTCTAACATCAAGCCTGATTGAATCCTCAGTCGTATTTCCAAAGAATGTAACTTTTAACATGTACTTCTGCCTACCGGTGTAGAAATCAAAGCCGGCTCCCACGAATATAGGTGTAATTGGTGCGAAACTCAAACCCGCGGATGCATTTATACCAAAGATGAACCCTTTCGGTGATATACTGGCGGGAATCTCGCTTATACATAATGAGGTATCGCATACATCACTAAACCCTCCCGCGTTCAACCCCCCGCCTATATTCGCCCAGAAACCTACGGCAAAGGCGGGGGAAACGGCAAAGGGAAGAATAAACAAAACCCTTTTCATAGGATGGTTATTATAAGGGTGGAAATTCCTCTACCTTAAAATACCTGGTTATGCTTATAATTACACTCCTAACAAGCGCCGATACCCTTTTAAAGGCAAGGGCAGATGTAAAAGCCTTTAAGGGGAATATATCGGGTGAGGTTTGGTTTTATCAACTCTCCGATATGAGTGTGTTCATAAAGGGAACCATTAAGGGATTGGATAAGGACAAAACCTATGCCATACACATACACGAGTTCGGCGATTGTTCATCACACCACGCGTCGGGTGGGCATTTTGACCCTTATAAATCAGAAAAACACGGAAACCCGGATGATCCAATAGGAACGCATCATTCAGGGGATTTACCAAACATAAAAACCGATAAAAACGGGGTTGCCGAATTCACATATATTACTAAGGCTTTTACCCTCTTGCCTTCACCCCATTCAATCCTCGGTAGGGCGGTTATAATTCACGCAGGGCCAGACGATTACAAAAGCCAACCGGCCGGAAATTCAGGTGATAGGATAGCCTGTGGTATTATAGGATTGGTTAAATAACCCTTAACGGCTTACGATTTCACAACCAGCCTTTTCGTATCATTTAAGAAAATTAACGGATGCCGGGGTGGTTAATGGATGTGATAGATTTAATCGCTGAGTTTTTTGTGAAGTTGAAAAGAAAGGAGGGTGGAAGATGAATTGGTTCTATCATCAGTCATAACCTTAGAACCGGCCAGGTATGGAAGCAAGTGGATATATTTTATGGTACCTTAAAAATACAGCCGAAAATGTTTGCCCTGTTATTTATAAGGGATGTATTGGTTTTGTTTATGTCCATATTCTCCCTTCTATCGGTTTATGCCGCCCAAACGGGTTATATGAACACTCCATTAATTACCGTATTTTTGGGGTTATTAATAATCGTTGTGGGAAACTATATGCCAAAACTTCCGCATAATTGGTTTGAAGGAAAACACATCTCTTTTCAGGTGTATGTCATAATTACCGGGGTTTTGGTTATCGTTTTAGGAGCCTTTATATATTCCTTATGTTGAATTTACCAAACTCAAACGCTAAGGTCTTATGTATTTCTTCCACATATTTCCACACCTTATGAAATAAATCCCTTTTCTTTCAGTTTTTGCCTTTCTTCCCATTATGTCATACACTTGGGAATAATCACATAGCGAGAAATTATTAGGAATTTCCTTTATTGGTAAAGGGGGTTCCGAGGTATCCGCCTCTTTCCACCTCGCGTACCAGTATTGGAAAAACTGATCGGCCAAAATTCTACTGTGAGCGATTACCACAACCTCATCGCTACGGGTAAAACCGTTATAACTCCAATTGGAAGAACCGAATTCAACGGCCTCCCTATCCCTAATCGCAAATTTGTCGTGGAATGTATAACCGTTTAAATAGGGTATTATCCTTGGGGGTGGTGTCCATGAGCGCATATCCCAACTTTTTGAGTACGGATTGTTCCAATCCGAATAGTCAAATATCCCAGCAACCAATTTTCCAGAAAAATGCACATCTTGAAAGGCGTAAAGTATTTCGTTATTCGTGAAAACATTTATTCCAAAGTGTATTTGGGAGTTTGTTCCCCTAATAAAAGTCGTAAAGGCCCCCAATGCGGTATCCGCCGGTGGGAACCACAGTGTTAAGGAATCTTCTGGTATTACATTTATCGTATTCCGGGTTTTCTGGGTTCCAAACTTGGAATTTGAAGGGTTTGGTATATCTCCATTGCTTCCCCACATCTCATTGAATTCCTTTAAAAACTCATTTGCAACCCTATGGGAGCGTATGGCAACAAGGCTATTCACCTGCAATGTATCCGCAAAAGTTGTAAAGTTATAAGAACCAAGAAGAACTACATCGTTTGTCGTATCCAAGTCCCTATTATCAATTGCTACAACCTTCATATGCATTAGTCCGTAATCAACCCTGTTGGAATCGTTGTAAGTTGGAATACCTACCATTTCAAGTTGTTGGATATATGTGTTATAGTTGTCCGATTCGTAAATAACCCTAACCCTTACACCCCTATTTTTTGCGGATATTAAGGAATCTACAATGACTTGGGAAGAAAGGCTATATACGGCTATATCAACATTATACCGGGATTTACCTATGAGGTTTGCAACAACAAACCTTAAAGTATCGTTTCCCGGATTTTTCAGGTATAATGCGACAGTTGTATCCGTTGGCCTATTAAAATATGCTGCGTATTTCACCAGTCTATATCCGAATATATCGGAATCCCTTCTCGGTAAGATTTCATAATCGGAGAAGTCCTGCATTATGGGGCCGGTTATACCTATGCTATCACCCAAAAGTGCTAAATAACTAAACCTTGAAGAGTTTAAAACCGTTATTTTAGAACCACCACCATAGACCATAAAATCCCCATACCTGTTAATCCAATGGTCTATAACCTTTCCGCTTATTCTCACCAAAACCCCTTCAAGGCTTTCCGCTATTTCCGGAATGGATACCGTTATGGGATTTATGGGAGAACCCGATCCGAGAACGGTTATTGAACTTAAAACTATCTCCGTGGTTTTCTTATACTCCTGCACAACACCCGAAACCTCTACGCTATCCCATAGGTTTAGAGTTGGCATAGAACTTCCGGCATAAACGAATATCCCACACCAAGCGCATTGCCCATCCTGTATAAAAAATCCCCTAAATTCTGGGAATATCCCGCTAACCTTTCCAACAACGCTAACATAAGAACCTACAAGTGGGGAACTCCCACCCGTATCGGTTGTAAATTGTATATCCCGAATAGTTAAGGATAAAATTACTAACACTTAAATATTCTAAGGGTGATAAGGCTTTCTTATAACTCCGATTATACCATTGAGGCATAAATGATGCCCGGATGCTATGAAATAAGATAAACCTTTCAGCCTTATAATTTGCACTACCGATGCTAAGGGAGGTCATTGTAGAGTTTAAAGTTTATCTTTTGAGTAAAAACTGTTCTTTAAACACTTTGGGTGCGTATGAGCACGACTTAAAGGTTTTTGAAGATTACCTAAACGAAAAAGGTATAAACTTTTTGGAATTTGATGAAAGGCATTTTGAGGATTTTATTTCCCATTTGAGCGACTTTTCACCCTCAACCATAAACAGAATAGCAGCAGCGGTAAAATCCCTTTACAAATTCCTCCACCTATACGAATACTTGGATAAAAACCCCTTAGAGGATACCCCATTACCCCAATACGAAAAACCATTACCAAAGGCCCTATCCTTTGAAGAGGTTCAAAAACTTTTAAACTCCGTAGATACCTCAACACCTATGGGTTTAAGGGATAGGGTAATGCTTGAATTGATGTATGCCACGGGTATGAGGATATCGGAAACCCTTTCCTTACGAGTTCTTGATGTTTCCTTAGAAAACAGTCTTGTACGGGTTGTGGGTAAGGGTAATAAGGAACGCGTAATCCCGTTTTATAAGAGGGTAAAGGATTTGTTGGTTAAATATTTAGAAGAGGCATACCCGGAAATCTCAAAGGGGAAACCCTATCTATTCCCCAATTACAAGGGTGATAGGATGAGCAGGATAGGGGGGTGGAAGATAGTAAAGGGATATGCAACAAGTGTGGGGTTGGGATATAAGGTCCATCCCCATGTTTTGAGGCATACATTTGCCACGCATATGCTTTTGGGAGGATGCGATATAAGGACATTACAAGAACTCCTCGGACATTCCTCAATAACGACAACGGAAAGGTATTTAAAGGTCAGTTTAAGCCGAGTATATGAAGTTTATATGGCTTCACATCCCTTAGCAAAACTATAATGCTTATAAAGTCCTTTTCCGGTTTTTCAAATACCTACCTTTTGCAATGGAAGGATGAGGTTTTGGTTATAGACCCGGGCAACCCTTATGATATGGTAAAAAATCATTTTGAGGGATTAAAAGCCATAGGCATAATCATTACCCATGGACACTTTGATCATTACATCTACCTTGAAGAATATAGAAAATCCCTTAGATGTCCCGTATATATGAATTTCAAGGATATGTTTTTGGTAAAGGATACCTCTTGGGTTGAGGAGATTTTCGGTATAAAGATTGATTACTCGCCGGAGATAGATTTAGACATTAAAGAGGGGGATCGGATAAATGTTGGGGATAAGGTTTTGGAAGTTTGGGAAATACCTGGGCACTCCCCCGGAAGTATCGCTTTAATAGGGGAAAATTTTGTTATTATCGGAGATCTAATTTTTGAAAACGGGGGTGTGGGGAGAACGGATTTACCGGGAGGAAACTGGAAGGAATTGGAAAAAAGTATCAATAGAATCTTAACACTGCCCGAGGAAAATGTTGTTTATCCCGGTCATGGATGGCCTTTTACCATAAAGGAGGCTAAAAATTGGATAGTTGCGTGGTAGTTTTGAAAGATGAAAGTTTAAAGGGGTATATAAAGGAGGTGGAAGAAGTTTTTGAGGTTAGGGGTATAACCACATATGGTAAGGAGTGTAAATACAAAGGTGATATCTTTATTGCCATAGGCGGAGATGGAACCTTTTTATGGGCTTGCCACATAGCAAAGGATAAACCCGTAATAGGTTTTAAAAAGGGGAGGATAGGTTTTTTGGCAACTTTTGATCTATCCGAGATAAAAACTACACTGTTAAGGGTTAAAAGGGGTGAAATAAAACCGGAGGAAAGGATAAGGTTGAAGTTAAACAATATTTTGGCATTAAACGATATAACGATAAACGCCCAAGAGGCGAGGATGATTGATGTGGTATTTAAGATAGGGGAACACAGGGAAATAGGTTTTAGGGGTGATGGAATAATTGTCGCAACCCCTACGGGTTCAACGGCTTATAACTTGGCGGCCGGAGGGCCTATATTATTACCCGATATACCCGCCTTCATAATAACCCCTATTTCCCCGCATACATTAACTTTGAGGCCAATCGTTGTATCTTCCGATAAACCCATAATATTGAAGATTTTCTACCGCAAAAGCCGTCCCCTTTTATCCGCAGATGGAAGAGCGATAAAGAAACTGGAAAACGGGGAAGAGGTTGTTATTACAAAAGGGCCCCCGGCTTTAATATATTCTGGAAAGGACTTTTTTGAGAGTTTATTCCAAAACCTTGTGCAAAACGCAACAACCTTATAATATCCTCCTCACAGGCGGGCGTAGCTCAAAGGTAGAGCACCAGCCTTCCAAGCTGGGGGTTGCGGGTTCGAGTCCCGTCGCCCGCTCTTATGGCGCGTGTTTGTGAGATATGTGGAAAAGGTGTGATGACAGGTCATAACATAAGCCATTCGCATAGACTTACGAAAAGAAAATTTTATCCAAACCTTAGGAAGGCTAAGGTGAGGATAGGTTCTTCCGTTCGTGTTGCAAGGGTATGCACGAAATGTTATAGAAAGTATAGGGCATAAAAAGGCGAAAGGTTTGGATTCTTAGGCTAATCGTTGTTTTTCTCCTTTTTTCAATAGTTTTATGGTTCGTTTTTAATTGGGTAGCGGTTTTAAGGTTTGTTATAAGTGCATTGATAAAGGTTCCGGTAAAGGGTGAGGTTGAATTCATCTCTTTAAACTCCGCAAAATTGAAGGACATAAGCATAGGAAATGGGATTAGGGCAAAGGAGATATACATACACTACTACTTGGATAAACTTCTACTTTACCGCACGGTTGATTACATAAAGGGCTACGGAGTGTATGTTGATATTCCCTCGGTAATGGAAGATTTTACCAAGGAAAAAGGGGAAGAAAAAGCCCGTAAAAAGCCAAATTTACCCTTTTTTTCCGTTGAAAGGGTTGAGTTTGAAGATTTTACCTTAAAATCTTCAGAAGATTTGGAAATATGGGCTTTTGGTTGGGAATTTTTATTTAATATGGGGGGTGATAGGATTGAATTGAAAAGGATATCCTTAAACGCGATTGATATACCCCCTTTGGTGTTCGTGGATGGTGCAAATGGAGAGTTTTCCTTTGACTTTGACACATTAAAGGTATTCTCACAAAAACTAACGGGATATATTGATACCCTGAGGTTTTCAACGGATGGATTTTCGCTTAACTATCCGGTACAAGAGGATACCCCGAATATCTTTATGCACATAAAAAGCGGAACCCTTGGTATTATGGGTACAAAAAACGCAAAAATAAAGTGGAAATTTTTTAATAATCTTGGGGATATGTTTTTTGAAACGGATAGCATATGGTATTCGGATATATTCGCAAAAAATACAAGGGGAAACATTGATTTAAAGAGTTATCCGGAAATATTCGTAAATGCATCCGGCGAAATATTCAATGGGAAATTTGAAACATCCGTATTTGTGGATAGTTCCCTAAGCATCGTAGGTTCCGCATTTGCTTATAACATATCACCTATGCCAAATGTAAGGATTACGGGTAAGGCGAATTTTGAGGTGGATAAATCCCAAATAAGTGTTAAAGGATATATATCGGATTTTTATAATTCCGAACCCGAATTCACATTAAACGATGTATATTTTTCGGTAAAAAGCCCCGATTTTAGCGATTATTCCTATAAAGTTTTTAACGATTTCATAAACATTAACGGTTGGTACAAACTTAAAAGCGAGGACTTTTATGCAAAGTTTTATTTAAGAAAACCTACCCGAATTGTATCCTTTGGAAATTTGAGGGTTTTCACATTTGAAGGGGATGGTGAGGTTATGAAGATGGGTAGGGAGTTGAGTTTGTATATCAAGAAAGGGGAAGGTTGGTATGCGGTAATTGATACCTTCCGCGTAGACGAGGTTTCCGTGAAAGACTTTTGGGTTATAACGGATTTCTATTCTCCAAATGTTAAAAATACATTTTTAAGGGGTTTCTTTGTTGCGAAAACCTCGCATCCGGAAACGTTGAATATTTCGGGGAATATTGATTACGGTTCGGGTGATATAAAGGGGTATATAAACTTCAAAACCGCAAAGTTTGGAGATGGTAGGGTATATATAACCGGTCATATAAGCGATACCAACAATTTAAAGATAACACTTGACAGCCTATACTATTCTTACAAAAACTTGGATATAAAGGTTTATGGGATTTCTTACTCCCTTGACACTTCGGGTATAAAGGTAATACTGCCCCAAAACAACTTACTAAACGGCTCATTGCAAGGGGAATTGAGTTTAAACAGAAAAACGGATACACTATCCGGATTTTTAAAGGGCGACAACATTTCTATATCAAGGATAATCCCCATATTCTTTCCGGAGGCGGATTTTTATTTGGATACCATAAATGCGGATTTGGTATTTAGTGGTACAACGGATGATCCCATTGTAAGCGGCAGTATAAAAACATCATCGGTGGTATTTCAAGATATGGTTTTGGATTCAACCGATTTAAACGCCACAATATCCAAAGACAGGATAACCTTAGAAAAATCAAAGATTTGGGCGGGTGAAAACCCGTTATTTGTAGAAATCCTGAAAGTTTTCTTTGATAACAGGGTTATATATGGGCACATATATGCCAAGGGGTGGAACACGGATAATATTTTGAGTTTCCTTATGCCCGAATCGAGTTATGTAAATGCCAATATATGGTTGGCGGGTACTATTGATAATCCGGATATTATGGGACAGGCCTTTTGGACGGCAAAATCCGTAGAAATTAATGGAAACACAATCCCAAGGCCGAAAATCCACATGATCTTTGATTCCAAGAAAATAACCTTAATCCCGAGAAACGATACAAATGTTATATATTTGGGGGGTGGAAGGGTTGAGATAGGGGGAAATATAAGCACGAACGGTAATATAGATTCCTTGGTTTTGAATTTGAGAAATGCGTATATAAATCTTGATAACGAAACATCCGCGAGGCTTTCGGGAAATCTGGTTGTAAGTGGGAATATATATTCGCAAATATTTGTTAGGGGGGAGATATTCTCGCATGAGGTTTACTTTGCGAAACCGTTGTCGGAGTTGGCAGCACCTCCCCAACAGAAAAGCCAAAAACCCATTATATTGTACGATATACACTTTTCGGCACCCCGTAGGTTATTCATAAATTCCCCTATATATTCTCAGGCTTTCTCATCGGTTGTTATGGAAATAGATGCTGAGGTATCGGCGGATATTACCCTTCAAAAGGTATCACCCGTTTCCGCCATGAACTATGGGTATTTGGAGATCATAAGGGGGAGTGTTTATGTCCTTGACAAGGTTTTTAACATAGACAAGGGTTATATAGAGTTGTACGGGAATGATGGAAACATAAACATATCCTCTTCAACTACAATTTTAAAATCCATAAACGATACGCTACTTGGAAATACTTACGATAGTGTAAATGTTTTTGTGAATATAACCGGGAGTATAAGCAAACCTAAGGTTGAGATATGGAGCCAACCTTATATGAGTACTGGGGAAATCGTGGCGTTAATCCTCGGAAGGCAAGGGGGTTTGGTATCCGCCCTAATAGGTACGGGTTTAAGGAAGGGATTGAGAATACAAGAGTTTAGTATAAAAAATGCCGGAGATATATCGCAACTAATTTTCGGGACATATATGGGAAAGAATTTATACATCCGCTATTTATCAAACAAGGTTGGTCAATCAAACTATAACAGTTTAAGAACCCAATACTTTATAAGAAACAACCTATCCATATACGGTGAAAGGTTGGAAGACGAAGGGGAGAACAAGTACGGGGTGGGTGTGAGTGTGAGGATAAGGTTTTAAAAGTTTTTCATACCTTAGAATATAAAAAGTGAGTAGGTTGGAACTTGAAAGGTGTTGTAATCCAAGGGAGGAATGTTGTATAAAGTTTGGAAAGGTGCGGGGAAGACAAACATATTTTTGTAAGAGGTTAAAAAGGAGGTTTGTGTGGGGTGGTAAGTGGAACAAGTATTCAAATGAGTGGTTTTATACGGTTATAAACATGTATAACAACGGTTTGAATTTAGGGGAAATTTCAAGGAAGACGGGGATACCCTTTTCAACGGTTAGGAGGTTTGTAAAGGGGTATTTGGCCACCATCAAAACGGATCAAAACTGATTCCGGGACGGGTGGAGAATAAATATACCATGAGGTATGATATGGATTACGATATTGTGATTATAGGCGGTGGTTCTGCGGGATTTTCGGCCGCAATAGAGGCAAGGAAATTAAACGCCAAAGTTTTACTCATAAACGACGGATTGATAGGGGGAACTTGTGTGAATGTGGGATGTGTTCCATCAAAGTACCTTTTAAAGATGGCGGAAATGGGGAAGCCCTTTGGTTATGTCGTGGAGAACCTTCCGAAAATAATAGAGAAAATGAGAAGGAAAAAATACGAAGAACTCGTTGAATTTTATGGCTTTGATTTTATAAGGGGTAAGGGGAAAATATTATCGGAAAACGAGGTGGAGGTTAATGGTAAAGTTTTCAAAACGAAATATATCATTATCGCCACGGGTTCAAGGCCATTTATACCGCCGATTAAAGGCATAGATACCGTTCCGTATTTAACAAACCTTAACATTTTTTCCTTAAAAGAACTTCCCAAAAGGTTGCTAATAATAGGTGGTGGATATATAGGGGTTGAACTTTCACAGGCATTTAAGAGGTTTGGCAGTGAGGTTTATGTCGTAGAAATGGCCAATCAGATATTACCCCAAGAAGACGAAGATATTGCATATACCCTTAAAGAAACCCTTGAAAACGAAGGTGTAAAAATTTATACGGATTGTGTTGTGGAAAGTGTAAGTATCAGTAATGGAAATATATCCGCAAAATGTAAGGGTAAAAACGGTGAATTCTTTTTAAACGCAACCCATGTACTCGTGGCCGCGGGAAGGATAGGTAATACGGAAGGCTTGGGACTTGAGAACATAGGGGTAAAAGTTGATGGGAAGGGGTTTGTCATCACAGACGGTACGCTTAGGACGAGTGTTAAAACCATCTTTGCGGTTGGGGATGTAAACGGTAAATCCCCCTTCGTATATGTTGGTGCAAGGGAGGGAAAGTTGGCCGTAAGAAATGCCTTACTAAGTGAGAATAACAAATTGAATTACAATGTTGTGCCTTATGTGGTTTTTACGGATCCGCAGGTGTCGGGTGTTGGTGTTGGGGAGAGGTTCTTAAAAGACTTGGATATTGAATACGGAAAAAGTGTTTTGAATTATAACGATATACCAATTGCCGGCTTGATACCGAACACAAAGGGTTTTATAAAGGTTTTATTCTCACATAACGGTAAGATTATAGGTGTGAGGATTATAGGAAAGTTGGCAGGTGAATTGATAACATCTTATACCATTGCGATGAGTTTGGGCGTTTCAAAGGATAGATTAATGGATGTTCTTTATCCTTTCTTGACATTTTCCGAAGGGATAAGGTTATCCTTATTGGATAGCGCCAAACATTTGAGTTGTTGCGCGGGGTAAAGGCGTTCATTCAAACACCTTCCAATACTCTTTAACCCCAAACCCCTCATAAATCCCCTTCTTAACCACTGTATCCCCTCTCGTTGTTGATGGCGAAACTATTTAACAATCAAGTCTGAAATGCCCATTATCGCTTTCTTCCCTATTATTATGGAGGACGGGAAAAACATGGTTTTTAAAACCCTTTGATGCAAGGCGCTGATGCAGGCATTTCTATCAACCTCCCCTTATCATCCCCTAACTTCAAGTAATCCTTACACCTCCTTAACCTTTACCCCTCTTGTAATTATTCCATATCACCTTTATATTTTTTATGCGGAAAGTATAAGAACAAACTTGTGCACCTTCAACTTCTGATGCGGAAAAATCCGGCTTTATACCCAATTCTTCCTCCATCAAATAAGTAAATCGGTGCAAAGCGAAGTTGAGGCATTCTTCCACATATGCATCTATTTTATCATTTTGTATCGTGAGGTTAGTAAGGTACAATTCCCCGGATTTATTTGTAAGGGTTAGATAAACCAAAACGGAGTTTGGGAAATCTATCACTTTGGCCTTGAACACAAAACATAAACCAGAACAATCGCTGATAATCTCAACCCCTGTGAAAATCACACCAAGATTTTTATCGTTTATGGGCTGTAAGAATATCTCCACAACCCCAGACGCCATTTTTGTAGTTGTCATATGCAAAGTATAAATATTAGCCAAAACTATCCCTAACATAATCTCTGAATTCTAAGGTAGAAAATATTTTAATCCATTTCCGAGAAAACCCTAACCCTCCCCTTTATTGATGCCTGTGCGGCCGCCAATCTTGCCACGGGCACCCTAAAAGGCGAGGCACTAACATAATCAACCCCAGCCTCAAAAAACTTAAAAATACTGTTTGGATCACCACCATGCTCCCCACAAACCCCCACTTCAAGGTTTTCCCTTACGGATTTACCCAATTTAACGCCCATTTCAACCAATTTAACAACCGCATCATCAACGGTTTGGAAGGGATCATCGCTTAAAATTTTCTTTTCCAAATATGCGGGTAAGAATTTACCCACATCATCCCTTGAAAACCCTAAGGTTGTTTGGGTTAAGTCGTTCGTACCGTAGGAGAAAAAGTCCGCATATTCCGCTATTTTATCGGCCATTATAGCCGCCCTCGGGAGTTCAATCATGGTTCCGATCTCTATTTCGCTTTCAATACCGTATTTTTTAAGGGTCTCGGTTATTATCTCCCTCATCAGTTTCATCTCGCTTTCAAAGGCAACCAAGGGCAGCATGATCTTGGGTTTTGGATTAAAGCCCTCTTTTTTAAGTTTCAAATATGCTTCCGCAATGGCCTCGGTTTGCATAATGTATATATCCGGGAAAGTTATGGCCAACCTCACACCCCTATGCCCAAGCATGGGGTTCATCTCCTTGGTTGCCTCAACCAAAGCCCTTATCCTTTCAGGTTGAACTTTTAACCTATTGGCCATTTCGTTTATTTGCCTCTCATCCTTCGGCAAGAATTCGTGAAGTGGCGGATCCAAAAGCCTAATAATAACCGGAAGTCCATCCATTTCTTTTAATATACCCTTAAAGTCTTCCCTTTGGTAATTCTTTATCCTTTCCTTTGCCTTCTCATAATTCTCGCCCTTTTCCTCGGCGAAGAGTATCATAACCCTGAAATCCCAAATCCTATCCTCGCCGAAAAACATATGCTCTGTTCTCGCCAAACCTATACCCTCGGCACCGAATTCCCTCGCGATCTTTGCATCCTTTGGGGTATCGGCATTAGCCCTAACCCCTATATCCCTGTATTCATCCGCCCAACTCAAAATATCCGCCACTTCCCCGGATATTTCGGGCATAACCTTAGGAACATCTCCGAGATATATCTTTCCCGTTCCACCATCTATGGTAATAACATCGCCCTTTGAAACTTTAATGTCTTTGACGGTGAAATACCCTTCCTTTTCATGAATCTCCAAAGACTCGGCGCCCACCACCGCCGGCTTACCCATACCCCTCGCAACCACGGCGGCATGCGATGTCCTACCACCCCTTGATGTTAGGATTCCAACCGCTGCTGCCATACCCTTAATATCCTCCGGAGATGTTTCCGTTCTAACCAAAATGACTCTTTCGCCTTTCTCCTTTAACTCATAAGCCTCCTCTGGGTCAAAAACAACCTTACCCGTAGCCGCCCCCGGTGAAGCCGGTATCCCCGAAGCGATGGGTTCGGGTGCATTTTTCTCGTCTATGTAAGGGTGCAAAACCTTTTCAAGGTTGTAAGGATCCACCCTTAATATTGCCTCTTCCTTTGATATAAGCCCTTCCTTTGCCATATCAACCGCTATCTTTATTTCCGCCCTCGGAGTCCTTTTACCCCTGCGGGTTTGGAGGAGCCAAACCTTTTTTCTTTCTATGGTGAATTCTATGTCTTGCATTTCCCTATAATATCTCTCCAACTTTTCCGCCAACTCAATCAACTGATTATAAACCTCGGGATCCCAATTCTTTAATTCGGATAAAGGCATCGGTGTCCTTATACCCGCCACTATATCCTCCCCTTGTGCGCTCGGTAGAAATTCCCCATATATTACCTTTTCTCCCGTGGAAGGATCCCTTGTGAACATAACACCCGTCCCGCTGTCATCCCCCAAGTTTCCAAAAACCATAGCCACAACATTACAAGCGGTTCCCCAATCTTCGGGGATCTTATATATTTTCCTGTATTCTATTGCCCTCGGATTCATCCAAGAATCAAAAACCGCCCTTACGGCCATCCATAGTTGTTCGTACGGATCATCGGGTAAGGTTTTCCCATGCCCCTTTATTACCCCTTTAAACCTATTAACCGCTTCTTTCCAATCCTCGACATCCAAATCAACATCCCTTATTTCCTTGAAATCCTTACCCAACTTTTTAGCCTTCTCCCTTTTAATCTCGTCCAATTCCCTTTCAAACTCCTCCTTATCTATCTTCAAAACGACATCCCCAAACATCTGGATGAAACGCCTATAAGCATCGTAGGCAAACCTTTCGTTTGCCATTTTGGACAAACCTTTAACGATTTCATCGTTTATACCCAAGTTTAGTATCGTATCCATCATACCGGGCATGGAAACAGGTGCCCCAGACCTAACGGAAACTAACAAGGGATTATTAGGATCTCCAAACCTTTGCCCCTTTGCCTCCTCAACTCTTTTTAAGTTTTCCAAAACCTCCTCCTCCAAACCTTCGGGGAAGGTTTTGTTATGCTTGTAATAATAAGAGCACACCTCAGTGGTTATGGTAAAACCCGGAGGAACGGGCAAACCCGCATGTGCCATTTCGTGCAAACCCGCACCTTTACCCCCCAACAACATCCTGATTTTATCCCTTTCCAACCCATAACCCTCCGCAACCCCGTTTCCAAAGAAATACACATACTTCTTTTTCATAAGGCCGATATTCTACAACCGAAAAATTGCCAACCGTATAATATCCAAACTATGCCCAAAATAGAACTCAACGGTAGGGAAGTTGAATTTAAACCGGGTGAAACTATATTGCATATAGCGTGGAGGGAAGGTGAAAATGTCCCCGTATTTTGCTATCATCCAAAACTCCCCGTTTTCGCGGGGTGTAGGATGTGTTTAGTGGAAGTTGAATTTAGGGGTAGAAGGGGCCTTATGCCCGCGTGTGGAACGGCCGCCGCCGATGGTATGAAGGTTTGGACAAACTCCGAAAACACAAAGTTTGCACAAAAATCGGTTTTGGAATTGTTGCTGTTAAACCACCCTTTGGACTGCCCCAATTGCGATGCCGGTGGTGAATGCGATTTGCAGGAGATAACATTTGCCCATGGTCCGACAACGAGTAGGTATAAGTTCCCAAAGAGAAAATACGAAATAAGGGATGTTGGCCCGTTTATAGACTTATATCCCACAAGATGTATTCAGTGCTATAGGTGCGCCACCTTTTATTGGACGATAGGTGGTGGAAAGGATTGGGCTGTATTTGATAGGGGTTGGTATACCCTGTTTGGACCCGAAAAGGATAAGTTTTTGCAAAACGAGTTTTCGGGAAACCTTATAGAGGTTTGCCCATTAGGCGCTATAACGGGCAGGGACTATAAATTCTTTACAAGACCGTGGGAGATTGAAAGCGTACCAACGGTAAGCCCCGAGGATTCCCTTGGAGCGAATGTTTATGTTGATGTTAGGAAGAGAAAACCTTCCAGCAGAGGACCCTTTGTGAAAGCGGGTAGGAGGGAGGATTTGCATAAGATTATCAGGATAAACGGTAGGGAAAACCCGGATGTAAACGAGTTTTGGATTACGGATAGGGATAGGTTCTCGCACGAGTATAACAATATTAACAGAATAGATTATCCGCACCTGAGGTTGAAAAACGGCGAGTGGTTTAAAACAAATTGGAACTTGGCCTTAGATTGGGTTGTTGAGAACCTCAAAAGTGCCAAAAATCCCGCAATGATTTCGGGTGCAAGGGGTACAAATGAAAGCGCCTACGCCGCACGCAAACTGTTTAAAGAAGTTCTACTAAGCGATAATCTGGATTTTAGAAGGCCGCATATATCTTTTAAGGAAGATCCGTTAAAAGCGGTATTGGGATATTCCGCATCAACATCAAAGGTTTCGGATATTGATAAGGCGGATATCATAGTTTTGGTCGGGGATGTTAGGGAAACCGTACCCGGTATAGGAATAAGGCTTATAAGGGCCGCAAGGAGGGGGGCAAAGATTTATGTGGTTAATTATTACAAAGAAAGGTATGTACACGAGGGATGGGCGGAATGGGTGCCGGTAAAACCCGGAAACGAAGAAAGGGATACTTATAGGTTTATAAAGGAAACCTTGGAACCCTTAAAGGATAAAAGGGTTTTAATAGCATTAACGGATGATTGGTGTGAAGGGGTGCAGAGAAACTTCGCGAGTTTTGTGGCTTTAAACGACAATGCCGGATTGCTCGTTTTAAGAACACTTCCAAACGCTCAGGGATTTATAGATATGGGCTTTACACCAGAACCAGACGGCTTGGCAACCAAAGGGATTTTGGAAGAAGCGGCAAAGGGTAATATAGACGCACTTATAATATGGGAGGTTGAACCCTTATGGGAATACCCGGATGCGGATTTGGTAAAAAAGGCATTGGAAAACACGCCTTTTGTTGTGGTTATGTCGTCGTTTTGGGATCCTTCAACGGACTACGCATCCGTTATACTTCCCATAACAACACCTTATGAGGAGGAGGGAACGAGAACCAATTTAGAAGGCAGGGTTCAGTATTGTAAGGATGCCCTTTGGCCATATGAGGGTAGCAGACCCGCTTGGTGGGTTTTCAAGAACCTAATAAGGGGATTGGGGGGAAAGGCGGATTGGAATAGCGCAAAGGATGTGTTTGACGAGATAAGGAAAAGGATTTTAACCTATTCCGATATAAACCCATATAAAGTTGAATACGAAGAACTCCCATACCCGGATTATATACCAACGGTTAAAAAGTTGAAAAGGGTTTTCAAATCTCCAAAGGTCGATTATAACTTTATACCAGCCGATGTTAGATACTTTGATGGCGGTGGAGAAATCAAAGGAAGAATCCTCTTATGGGCACCGCATATATACAAGGGGAGTTATTGGGCTTTTAGAAATCCTATACAAAAACCTTATATAGATGAGGAAACCGTATTCACATCCCCCGATGAATTGGCCGAATTGGGTATAAAGAATGGCGATAGGGTTTTATTGCGTATAAACGGAAAAGAATACGAGTTTAATGTAAAAGGTGATGAAAGGATTCCCAAGGGTTTGTGGGTTTTTAAAGGGTTGTTTTACGATGTTGGAATAAATGAGGTTTTAAAAGGGATATATACAAAGGTGGAAAATGTTGTGGTTTCTACTGAGCACGCCGTATAACAGGGAAATAGACAGCTTAATAATGCTTTCATTGGAATTCACATACAGGGAAAATTATGGTGCCGCTTTGTCATTTGCAGATGAGATAATAAAAAAATACCCAAACGAACCCGATGGATATTTCTTCAAAGCCGCAATATACGATTACTATATGGAAGACTATCATACCGATAGGTATTCAAGGCAGTTTTTTGAAAATATGAAAATTGCTGAGGAAAAGGCAAAGGCAAAACTTTTGGGGTTAAACGATCCAACGGAAAGGGCGTGGATGTACTTCTATATAGCAGGAGCGGCCGGATACAGGGCCATAAGGGCTGGCAGGGGAGGAAATTATGTTGTGGCGTTAAAGTACGCCATTGAAGGCTTAAAACCCCTTAAAAAAGCATTGGAGGAAGATTCCACCGTATATGATATATATTTCCCCCTTGGTATTTACCATTACGCCCTTTCAAAAGCTCCCCGGAATATAGGGATTATACCCACATTTTTCCTTTCAAGGAATAGAGAAGAAGACAAGGAGAAGGGGATAAATTACTTACGCATAGCGTGGGAAAAGGGGCATTATACATCCACCGTTTCCGCATTAACCTTGGCATGGGTTTTATCGCAAGAGGGAAAAAGCAGAGAGGCTATACCCATTTTAAAGGGATATGTTGAAAAATACCCCGAGAGTAGGTACTTTAAATGGGTTTACGGGTATCTGCTCGTTAAGGAGGGAAGATTTAAAGAGGCTGAGGTTATATACGACAAGCTCCTTTACTTGGTGCTCAGGGATCAACCGGATTCACCATATAATGCCGTTTATGTGAGTTACTCCTTGGGTTATGTGAAGTTTTTCTTGGGAAAGTTTGAAGAGGCATTATATTATTTCAATGTTGCCGAGCAATACTATGAGAAAGCACCCCCAAATGTTAAAGGGGAATTAAGCGATATTATAATCATGGTGAGGAAAATGAAGGAGAGGGCGGAGAGGAGGTTGGATGAAAAATGGAAGTAGGGTTTCAGGAGGTTTATAAGAGGTTAAGGGCGATTTTCAGGAGGGAATGGAAAACAATAATAATTATAGGTGTTTTTGGTTCCATATTTGCAGCCATATTAAATATGATATTGAGGGGTATTCCAATATTTCAAGCAACGCAGTTATTGGTAATAAGGGAAGAAAAAACGGAGATCAGTATAATGCCCACCACTCAGGCCCAAACTTATGGCCCTCAAACCTCGGAGATAGATGTAATACTATCAAAGATCAGATTCCCCGAATTTTATGAAGGACTTTGGGATTCCTCATTGGCTTATGAGGTTTTAAGGGGTGATATAAAGGGCGTTAAGAAAATTGTTCCAGGAAAGTACGATCAAAATACGGGTAAGGGTATTGTTGCATGCCCCTGCTCAAAAAAGTTTGAAATTGTTATTTATGACAGTTTATCGCTCAGGGAAAGGTTATCCCAAGTGATGGGGAGAAAATTGGAAGATGGAAATACCAATCCGTTTAGCACGGGTGTAAGATTTTTCACAATATCGTATATTTCGCCGGATAAAAGGTGGGCGAGTAAGGCTTCGGAATTGGTTGCACATTGGATAATAAACAAGCACCTTGAAGAAAAAAGGCAAAACCTTATAAGGCAAAAGCGTGCATTGGAAAGTCTTATGGATTTTTATAAAAACCAGATAGACCTATTTGCGGATGAGTTAAAAGATATAAAGAAAACTCTGAAATATCCGGAATACGATGAGGAAGGGATTTATAAAATTTTGGTTGAATTAACAAACCAAAAAAACGCCATACTCAACCTAAAACACAAGCTTTCCAATGGTAAAATAGACACATTTTTAATCCTAACAGGCGATAACACCTTGGATGAACTGCAAAAAGAAAGAATAAAAAATATTGTGGATTACATAACTCTTAGGACCGTTTTAGGGGATTCACATCCGGAAGTTAAGGGTATTTTGAAAAGGATAAGAAAACTTGATGGGTTAATGATAAAAAGCATAGATGAAAAACTTTCGTACTTGAATTCAAGGGTACAATTTTTCAGGAATATATTACCCGTTGTTATAGAGGAAAGGGCAAAACTTTTGACTACGCAGAGAAATTTGGAAAACGCCGAAGATTTTTATATTGTCCTCGGTCAAAATCTAAACGATGTTGAGGTGAAACTTTCCAGTATAACACCAAACATAGAAGTCATAGGAACACCCCGCATATCCCTTTATAACCAATACACGAAAACGAGGAATGTTTTACCTATTGGGCTTTTTGCCGGCATACTGTTGGGGATCCTGTTTGCCATTTTAAGGGACCTTACTACTGAATATGTTTTGGATGAAACCTATCTCCCATTTGATAAGGATATAGTGATATCCCTTCCCAAGTTTTCCGAAGAGGATTCACTACCCATAAATATGGTTTTGGAAAGGTTTTTAGATGTCAATTCTACGGCCTTAAACGAATTCAGAAAAATTGCGTTTAAGTTAAATGCTTTTGAGGATTTGAAGGAACTTATAATTGTAACCAGTACCCAGAGTGGTGAAGGTAAAACCTTTGTGAGCGCCAACCTCGCCGCAACTTTATCAATATCGGGTGTTCCCACCCTGCTTGTAGATGGGGATGTAAGGGCGAGGAGTTTGAGTGATTTTCTGGGATACTTGGATAAACGGGGATACACTGATGATAATTTTAAGCCTTATAGTATATCGGATAACCTACTCTTTTTACCTGTGGGAATATCAGAGGTTGATACACTATCGGCTTTTAGAAAGATCATAGAGCACTTGGAAGATTTTACGGGGAAATATCTTATCGTTATAGATATGCCACCCGTTGGGGTATCCCCCGAGATGAAATTGTTGGAGAGATTTGCAAGCAAATATGTTTTGGTTACGCGGTACAATTATACGCTCAGGGATTCCTTTAAAGATTTGGAGATTGAACCATCGGTGGTTATTTTCAACTTTGCCGGAGAAAGGTCAAGGTATTATTCAAGGTATTACAAGAAAAAACCGAAGAAAAATCTTATTAACAGGGTTTTGGAGATTTTTAAACGGGATGGAAAATGAAATGGGAATTATTAAGCACATACGACGGGTTTTTTAAAAGGGTGTTCTTTCCGGTTGGGACCGTTGAACCCCATGGCCCTTTACCCGTTGGTACGGACAACATGGCCGCAGAATATATAGCCAATTGCCTTGCAAGGGAATTTAACGCCGGGGTTATACCTTTAATGCCCTTTGGTGTAAATAGGTCTTTGTACGGGTATAAAGGCGGTATATCAATATCCCCCGAGACCTTCAAGGGTGTAATATACGATGTGTGTAAGTCTTTAAAATTCAGCGGTGTAGAGGAGTTGGTGATATTCAACGGCCACGGAGGAAATACGCAGCATTTAAAAGATGTAATGTATAGGGTTTATACCGAATTGGGTATAAAATGTGCGTCTATTGATTGGTGGGTTATAGACGAAAGGGCCTCTTATGAGGTTTTTGGTAGGGTTGGAGGACACGGGGGTATAGAGGAATTTGCATTGGTTTATATGGTTTATCCAGAAATCAAACAAAGGGTTTTGGGAGAATTCAAGGCATACCACCCAAGGAACGGGGTTTCAACATACCCATCCCCGAGGTCAATTCTCCTGTACAACGAGGGCAAAAGTGAGAGTTATGATATTGACGAAGAGAAGATAAAAGCCTTCGTTGATAGAATCCTTAACGGGATAAGGGGTGTTTTAAAGGAAATATTTGAGGGTTGGGAAGATCTATCTCGGTAGGAATATATCAAGGACACCTCTCTTTATGGCTATTTCGGGTATAGCCTTTACATAGATTCTGACATCATAAACGGATATACCGCTAAACCAAGACCACCTCGCCTCCAATACCCAACAGTGTAAATCCCTACGAACATTTAAGGCTTGATCCAAGAACCTCTTGTTTATAAAATCGTAGGTGAAATAGTACGAAAGTGTCCAATGTCTTGTTGGACTTCCGGAAAGGGTAAATTTTACCAAACTTTGGGATGGGGATAGGGTATCACCAAAGGCATATGTATATGTAAATCCAAAGTTCCAGGGCAAAGATTGGGGCTTGTTTATTTCCAAAACCTCTTCCTCCGTAAGTATCGTGTCCTTTTTTAATGTATCGGTTGTATCCTTTTTGGTCCCAAAACCCATAATCTCGTTTAAAGAGAATGAGCCAAAGTTTAGAATTATCTGAGTTCCGAAAGCCTTTTTATTGTAATAGTCATAGTTCGTATATACGGTTGCGGTTATTTTGTTTGTTGGGGTAATGTTTGCATTTAACCTTATGGGGGATATTTTTCCGCTATCCAAAAGGTAATCCGTGGATGCCCCCCACTGTAAAAATGTCCCCTTTTTTACAATTGTATCCCTTTGAAACTTATACTCGTATGTGTTATCCAACGAAAAGGTTAAACCTTTACTTTCCATTCCCATTACCGTTTTACTCCCCCCAATATTTACGCTATCACCCCTACCTTGATAAAAAAATGAAACACCCGGTTTAACTATATGCCTAAACTTCCTTATAGGGCCTAAACCAAACAGGGAAACACCGTATAGGGTTGTTGATACGGGAACACTAAATCCCCAAACTTTCGCCAAGTATGTTGAATCGGTTGTTGTTGTATTCAAGTATGCGGAAGGGGATAAGGAGAGGTAAAAGATATTATATGTGGTTGATAAGTTATGGGATGAGTTTAAAATCTTATAACCACTCTTATTACCGAGGGAATCAATGTTCTCCTGTTGGACAAAATAAAAGGAGTTGGAAAAGGAAATGCCAAAAATGTTTAAAGGGAGCAAACCAAGATTAATTTCCGGAATTTTCCTACCCGTGGTGTTTCTTAGGGGGTCATATCTGTTATATGCGTTTATACCCAAAAGGCCAAACTTACCAATGCTCCTCCTCGCGGTTATATACGAAACCAACTCGCTTTGCACCCAATTATCCTTTACCTCCGCATAATCCTGAATATAATACGCATCGGATACAAAATCGCCATGGGAGTTTATATCAAAACCGAGAAGCGTTTGATTGTGTCCTCCTTTTAAACTCCATCTCCTCCTATAACCCTGATCTCCCACCAAGTCATAGGCATACGAGAAGTTTATACCACCGTTTAGGAGTTTATAAACATTATAAACATAATCAACGGAAAACCTAATACCTCTCCTTTCAATGATATCCGTTGATAGGGTTATGTCTTGGAAGTTGTTTATAACGAGATAAAAGGAGAGGTTTCTTATATATCTGCCGTCTTGGGAACTATAACCTACGGAAGGGGGTAAAAAACCGCTTGATCTATCCTTACCCACGGGTAAAAACCAAAAAGGAGCGGCTAAAACGGGTATATCCATAATGTAGAATATCAAGGGTCTAACCACCGCCAAATCCTTTTTTATAACCCTCATCCTTGACGATACAAACCTGTAATGCGGTTTTTCCAATTCGCAAGTTGTGAAGGAACCGCTTTTTACATAAACGGAGTTCTCGGAAGTTTTATAAACCGTATCACCCTCAACCCAACCTTTTTCTATAAATGTTCTACTCTTGGCCGCTATACCGGTACCCCTGCCTATGTTATACTTCAAATAACTACCCGTGGTTTGCGATTTTCCGTCCCTCAGTAAAAAGTTTCCCTTGGCCTCAACCACATTAAGGTCTTTCCAGTATCTTATCGTATCGGCAAACAGTTCAACACCCTCCGAGGTTCTAACATACGCGCTGTCGTAAAGAATCACAAGGGCGCTGTCCGGGAAATATTCCAAATACCCACCTCTAAATACAACCTCCGATATTAAAAGGTTTATCATTTCTCCCTTTCTACCTTGACAACGGTTTTTACATTCCCTCTTGGATTCCAGTCCCCTATTACGATCAGTTTTCTCGGTTTAAGGAGATTCCACAGGGCGTCAAAAACCTCATTGGTTGCCGCCTCATGGGAAATGTACCTGTTCCTAAACTTGTTTAGCCAGAGTTTTAAAGAGCGCAACTCCACAATGTATTTATCCGGGATATACTTTATATGAAATGTGGCAAAATCGGGGTATCCGGATCTTGGGCATAAACATGTAAATTCCGGAAATGTTATTTCTATCCAATAATCTCTATCCGGATAAGGGTTATCCCAAGCCTCCAATTCCGCCTCTTCAATAGCCTTCTCGCCGTATTTCTTTTCCATAAACGGGAATTATACCTACGAACAAGTTAATTTATTCAACGGTATGTTTTTTGGATAATTATGCCCCGCACAAAAATTTTCAAGGTTATAATATTTACACATTTATGAGAGGATATGCATTACATAGAGAGGGAGGTGTAATGATAAACGAAAATAAGAAGAAAATAGGAAGATTTCAGGTTGACGAAATATATTGTGGGGATGCTCTTGAATTGATGAAGGATATCCCCTCAGAAGTTATAGATTTAATTGTAACTGACCCACCTTTCGCAATTAACTTTAAAGCAAAACGAAATAATTACAACCGCACGCAGGAAAGGGTATTAGAGGGATATAACGAAATCCCAAAGGAAAAATATTATGACTTTACCGTTAGTTGGATGAAAGAGGCGTATCGTATTTTAAAGAAAACTGGGAGTATGTATGTGTTCTCCGGCTGGACCAACTTAAAAGATATACTTAATGCCCTGGATGAAGTGGGTTTCATAACAATAAACCACTTAATTTGGAAATATCAATTTGGAGTTTTTACCAAAAGAAGATATGTTACGAGTCATTATCACATTTTGTTTGTTGTCAAAGACGAGAAAAAATACAAATTTAATAAAATTGAACACTATCCCGAAGATGTATGGATAATTAATAGGGAATACTGGACTGGAAAAATCAAAACACCCACGAAATTGCCGGTGGAACTTGTTAAAAAAATTCTTTTGTTTAGCAGTGATGAGGGGGATATAGTTTTTGATCCTTTTTTAGGCTCCGGTACGGTGGCGGTGGTTGCAAAGATGCTTGGAAGACACTATTTGGGGTTTGAAATTGTTCCAGAATACTATGAATTTGCTAAGGAAAGGATATCTAATGTCCAAACGAGTTTATTTAAGTGGATGAATGGTGAAAAATTTGGAGGTACGAGGAATGATGTTTGAAGAGGCCAGAAAAATATTTAAAGAAATAAGAGATGATCTTAAGATTGATAAATACCGAGAAAATGTTCGTGAATTTCAGATTGCTTTACAAAAGCTTGTATCTGAATATGATACTGCAAACTGGGAAAACAGGTTTGTGGTAGGGGGAGCGTTAGAAGTTCTCTTTTGTGCATTATTGAATTCCATCGGCTACAAATGCAAGTGGCTTAAAGAAGCTAGGTACGATATTGAAATAAATGGCATAAAATTCTCAATGAAAAGCAATTTTACAGGAACAGGAAACATTAGGCTGATAAATATCCTTGGTGATGAAATTGTAGATTGGGAAGAACCAACATTATTTTTTATAAGTGATGTGGGTATATGCTATGCCGATCCAGAAATGGGATTGGAAACAAGACATACAGGTGATGCCAGTGTTATAAATGTAAAGCAAATAAAAGAATTAATTGAATTTGATGATAATTGGCTGATTCCCATAAAAATCCCAAAGAAACCCAAGAATTCGGTAAAGATCAAAACCGCAAGTTATGATGTGGCAAAATCCATTCTGGAAGGGATCGATAGCAAACTTTTAAGGCAACATCTACCATAGGTATAATATACGCCCGTTGCGTGCATCTCCGCCTATGCAATCTATACTCTTCCAAAAAATCATTCCAGTATATAATAAACGGAAATGGCAACCATAAGGGTCGGTTCGGTTATAAGGTATCAGGGAGATGAGTATGTGGTTTTAGACTACAAGCATTCCCACCGGGGAAGGGGTGGGGCAACCATAAGTTTGAAGTTAAAAAACTTACGCACGGGACAGGTTCAAACCTTCACCCTACGGGATACGGACGAGGTTGAGGATGTGATGGTTGAAAAGAAACCCGCAATATTCTCCTATATTGATGGGGAGTACTATCACTTTTTGGATAACGAGACTTATGAGGATATAACATTTCACAGGGATGACCTCGGGGAAATGGTTTATTATCTCAAAGAGGGGTTAGAAGTTTTAATAGTATATGCCGATAATCGCCCTGTTAGTATAGAACTTCCCACATATGTGGAGTTAAAAGTTGTTGAGGCACCTCCGGGTGTAAGGGGTAATACCGTGCAAGGGGGTACAAAACCCGTAAAACTTGAAACCGGCTTAGTGGTAAATGCCCCTCTGTTTATTGAAGAAGGGGATGTAATTAAAGTTGATACCCGTACTGGGGAATACATAGGGAGGGCATAATGGAAAAGGGAATAGATTTAAACCTTTTGGAACGCATAATTAAACTCTTTAACGATAGCGATGTGGCTCAAATGGAGTTATCCACAAGGGATTTTAAAATTAAACTCTCAAAATATCCGGAAAACCAACACATTCCCAATATCCCCATAAGTAATATACAATTCACACCTCCCCAAACCCAACAAACACCTCAACTGGCACAAACCGAAACAAAAACCGAAGAACCCAAGGAGGATAAGAACATACACATAGTGAAATCCCCGATAGTCGGAACCTTTTACAGGGCTCCGGCTCCGGGGGCAAAGCCCTTTGTGGATGTTGGGAGTAGGGTGAAGAAAGGGGATGTGCTTTGTATCATAGAGGCTATGAAGATAATGAACGAGATAAAATCGGATGTAAATGGGATTGTTGAGGAAATTCTGGTGGAAAACGGTCAGCCCGTGGAGTACGGGCAACCTTTATTTAAGATAAGAATAGAATGAGTGAGGGTGGGGAACGGATAAGAAGGCGATTTGTTTTAGGTCTTGTAATAATCACCCCAATATTCATAACCGTTTGGGTGATTATTACCATAACAAACCTATTTGTGGGGTGGCTTGCAAACACTCTATCCAGCATACCCGTACTAAAACCCCTACCCTATCCCCTTATGCTTTTTATATCGGCCGTATTTGTACTTATGGTTATATACCTTGTGGGTTTGGTAGCATCCACATATGTTGGCAAAGTGGCAATTGACATAATGGATACATTTGTCTTAAATATACCCGTATTGAATTATGTATATCGCATATCCAAGGAAACGGTAAAGGCCTTTTATAACCTACCGACAAAAAGGGTTTTTAAAGGCGTTGTCTGGGT
>CAYRSH010000001.1:28200-49831 GCA_964426895.1 uncultured bacterium | reverse complement strand
TAAAATATTGGGGTTTATTACGGATATATACGGGGATATTATTTGTGTTTTTATACCTTCCACGCCAAACCCAACAACGGGTTTTACACTCTTGGTAAGTAAAGAAAACATAGAAAACGCGGATATGGGTGTTGAAGATGGTTTAAAATTTGTTATATCCGGAGGAATTGTAAATGTTTTTCAAAAAGGACGAATTGGGTAAAATTATAGACAAATTCAGGCAAGAGGCCTCCAAGGATAGGGAATTCTTTCAGGTTTTAAAAGGTTTGCAAAACCTATACGAACATACGGTTGAAGAGGTGATGAAGCCAAGGGTTGATGTGGTAATGTTATCCGAGACGGATACTTTAAGGGAAATGTTGGAAAAATTTGTGGAACATAGGTACTCCAAGTACCCAGTCATCTCCGAAGATGGAGATAAAATCATAGGGGTAGCGTATATAAAAGATTTGCTATTGCACTTGGAAGGTGATATAGACAAAATAACCGTTAGGCATATTATGCGGGAACCCTTTTATATCCCCCACTCTATGAGTTGTTTAAGGGCGTTGAAGTTTTTACAACAGAAGAGGCTATCCATAGGTTTGGTTGTTGATGAGTACGGCAATGTTATAGGAATCGTAACGATAGAAGATTTATTGGAGGAAATAGTGGGAGAAATATACGAGGAGCACGACAAGGACGAGTTTAGATATGAATATCTTGAAGACGGGTGGATAAGGATGAGTGCGAAATTATCCCTTTCGGAAGTTGAGGAAATTTTGGGTATTGAATTTGGGGAAACGGAGAGTTCAAGCATAGGGGGTTATGTGATAGAAAAACTCGGTAGGATGCCCGAAAAGGGAGAAGAGTTTGAAATACTCCCTTTGAGGTTTATTGTTGAAGATGCGGAACCGCAAAGGATTATAACGCTTTTGGTTAAAAGGGTAAATGGAAGCGAGATTTATTGAGGTTTCGGAATTTTATAAGGGTTTTTTAAAAAAGTTTTGTAAGGTTTTAGCGGGGGAAAAGGGGTTTTGGAGGAGGATAAGGACACCGGATATCAGTCGTCCGGGTTTACTTCTGGCTGGTTTTGAAGAGGAATTCCCGCACGAGAGGGTGCAGATTATAGGATTGACGGAAAGGGCATACCTTTTAAGCCTTGGTGAAAGGGATGAAGATGCGATAAAGAGACTGTACTCAAAAGAACCCCCTACGGTTATACTTACATCTTTTGGTGAAAAGATAAACGAAAGGTTAAAAAACCTGTTTTCTTACTACTCCGAAAAGTTTTCCATACCCACCTTTTTTACGGAACTTGGTACCACAAGGGTTATATCTTTAATTATGGATAAACTCCAATACGAACTCGCACCGACGGTATACGAACACGGGGTAATGGTGGATGTTTTTGGTGTGGGCATATTGTTAAAGGGGAAATCCGCAATTGGGAAAAGCGAATGCGCCATTGAATTGATAAGGAGGGGACATAGATTTATAGCGGATGACCTTGTGGCCATAAAGTTATACCCCGCTGATAATTTACTCGCAGAATCCCCAAGGGAAGAGATAAAATACTATATGGAAATTAAAGGGGTTGGCATAGTTCATATCCCTTCAATATACGGATTACAAGCCGTTAAGGAAAAAACCTCCCTTGATTGTGTTATAGAGTTTGTTCCCCAAGAAGAGTTTAAGTATAACCCCGATACCGAAGTGGAAAGCGTTAATTATTTTGGTATAAGCGTTCCAAAATTCAAATTACCCATAACACCCGGAAAGAATATGGCAAGCATAGTTGAAACGGTCGCATTGGTGTATAAAAAGGGCGATTTAACCTACCAAGAGTTTAAAGAAAAACTGAGGAAGTTGATTGATAAAGGTTAAGAATTCTTATTCCCATCGGAATACTTTTTAATAATGTCATCCAAAATTTTTAGGGCTTCTTCACGGGTTTTAACCGCACCCTCTGCCCTCAACTCCTCCATTTCTTGAAGGATTTTCTTGTAAATCGGTCCGGGTTTTAAACCCCTTTCCATAAGGTCATATCCCGTGATCAAACGGGGTGGTTTGTTTGCCTCAGCTTCCTGTTGTTTAAGGAAATCCTCCAATTTTTTGGCCAATCGCAACTGGCCGGCCACACCCTCGGCTCTAAGGGGGGTAGCCAACGCATCAACATAGGCCACGAGGATTATAGGAAACGCCCATTCACCCGTTCTTTTATGATAACGGTATAATGCCCTTCTCGTCACATCCGGCGTTGCCAATAGGTGCGGGTGCATATGTTCCGCAACTATTAAGGATATGGCTTTATAAATCTCCTTAGACATTCTCAACCTTTTACCTATGGAATTAACGATTTTTGAACCTATGTGATCGTGTCCGTGAAAACTTATTTCGCCGTTTTCGTATTTGTATGTTGCGGGTTTTCCAACATCGTGGAACATCGTCCCCATAACGATAATAAACCTACCCTTATCGTTTCTTATGGCCTCCATCCTGTGCAGGTAATATACAAAAGGCCCGTCTTCAAGGGTTTTTAAGGCTACCTCTAACCTCTTTAATGCCAACAATGTATGAGACCAAACATCCACATCCAAACCCTTCAAAGGCTTTTTTAACTCTTCAAGTTCTGGGAAAATTTTGAATAAAATTCCACTTTCGGCCATAGAGGATAACTGTTTGTAAAAGTTTTCCGAAGATAGTATTTTTGTGAGTTCATAGGTTATCCTTTCGGGCGAAACCTTTGTTATGAGGTGGGAACGGGAGGAAATTTCAAAGAATGTTCTACCCTCAATTTCAAAACCCAATTCCGCCGAGAACCTAAAAGCCCTAAGCATACGCAACGGGTCTTCCTCTAAGTTTTCCGGAAGTGTTATCCTTATTATCCCGCTCTGTAAATCCTTTAAACCACCAAAGATGTCTATAATTTCCCAATTATCCAAAGAAATTGCTATGGAATTTATTGTGAAATCCCTTTTATACAAATCGTCGTATATTGTTCCGCTTATAGGGGTAAGGTCTATCTGTTCATCCTCCAAAACAACCCTAAAAATACCAAACCATTCGTCCAAAGGTATTAACATACCCTTTAATTCCCTAGCTATGCCCTTTCCCACCTCTTCCGGATTCCATACGGCTACATCCCAATCCGTTGGTACTTTACCCAATATTATATCCCTTATGGCCCCACCGACAAGATAAGAACCCTTAGGCAGAAGTTTATACCAAGGTTTATACCTAACCAAACCCCTTATTATTTCAACCATACCACCCTTTTCACAAAAACCCTTCCGTTTATCAAAGCCTTAACAAAATACACACCGTTTTTAACCTCTATACCCTGATCCGTATAGCCATCCCAATATATCTTGAAGGATTTGTTTTTAAACCCCTTATAAAGGGTTTTTAATACCTTACCCGTAAGGCTTATGATATAAACCTCTACGCGTGAGGGCTCGGAGATGTTTAACATAATCTCCACATTACCCCTTCCATAAGAAACGGTTAAAGCGCCATCATCCGAAAATATATCACGGATTCTATAATTACCGTAATCGCTCACGAGAACCTCAACTTCTTGGTTGTTAAATTCCACAAGATACGAACCCGTATTCACCGGCAATATGCCAAAAGATACCGCATTGTATAGGTTCAAATCCGCAGCGAATAGGCTTATACCGTTAAAATGCAGGATGAAGGGGTGAGAATATGAGAAAAAGGGTTTGTTAAGGGGTTGCCTGTTTATTTTATCCTTTCCGAATATCACATACACCCTATCCATATAAATTGCCAAAGAGATAAAGTTATTGCTTTGGGTGGAAAGGGAAAAAACTTTACCTTTGCTTTCCCCACCTTCAAAGAATTCATATCCTTTGCCGTTAAAGGTTATATAACCCTTGGATGTTATAACGGTTGTATCACCGCAAATTATATAGTCTCCGCCCCCTTTTAATACAAATTCCCTATCCCCTAAGATCGTAATCCTATCATCCGATAGTATAAACATGCTTCTCCTTCCGTTCAACCCGCATATCGTTATATCCTTCACGCCTTCCATGAAAAGGGTTATACTATCGTTATAATATTTAAACAATCCCACATCCGAAAGTAAATAATAAGACCCCTTAAAGTAAAAGACCTTTTTATAGTTTCCGGTTATCGGCAGGGAAGAGTCCTTTAAGGAAGGCAATTTCAAAATGGTTATGGGATTTGATGGGTTATCCGTTGTAATTATGAGGTTAAAACCTTCGGGATTATATGATATATGTTTAACCTTGGATTTTATAGGGGTACTTATGGGATTTTCGGATATAAGGTTATCGTACATAAACAGACCACTATCCGTTCCCACAAAGATTTCGGAATCGCCATCACCATCTATATCTATGCTGGCAACGGAATTTATACTAAAAGATAACAACACCAACATTTTTATCCACCGAGTTGTTTAATTATATCTTCCAATTGTTGCGCTTCTTTCGTTTTACCCCGTTTTCTGTAAGCCTGTGCGGCCATTTTAAAGTTGTATATCACCTGCTCCTTGGCCGAACCATCCCCTTGCTCATATCTCTTATAGTATATAAGTCCGATAAACTTATATGCATCTCCCACCTTATCGGAAGATGGAAAACTCTCAACGAATTTTTGCAAAACGCTTAGGGCGTTTTCGTAATCGTTTTTGGCGTATAGGGCCAATCCGTAAAGGTATAAAACATTTTCTATGTCTTCCCCGTTTGGATACTTTTGAACATATTGGGAGAAGTAGTTTATCGCCTTATCGTAATCCTTTGATATGTATGCTATGTATCCTATGCTGAACATGGCCTTTGAAGCCCTTGGGTCTTCGGGGAAGTATTTTAGGAAATCTTCAAACATTTTTGCGGCCTTTGGATATGCACCCTGATTGTATAACGCAAGGGCGTTGTTGAAAACCGCCTCCGCTCCGACTCCAGATCTCAAATATTGGGCAACTTCTGGATGCTCCGAAACCAAGGCTTGTAAAAGTTTCTTAACATTTTCAGCGGATTGGTGCCCCGGGTATTCCAAAAGGAACCTATCCCAAGCCTCCGCCGCACCTTTATAATCTCCCAACTTGTATTTGGCCTTACCGAGTAGTTCAAGAACCGCGGGCATATCCTCGCCGTTGGGGTATTTTTGTATGTAATATTCAAGTTTTTCAACAGCCTTTTGGAAACTACCACTCTGGAAAAGCAGTTGCCCCATATAAGCGGTAATCTTTGCGGACCTCGGATCATCGGGGAAAAACTCTATAAACCTTTCAAATCTCGCTTGGGCTTTTGTCATTTGCCCGGAATTAAAAGCCTTCATCCCGGGATTATAGAACAAAACCTCCCCAACCAAGGGGTTTGTAACATTTATATTTTTATTGGCCGCTATGGCATCGCCGTATTTACTTTCAGTATAAGCGAGGGAGGATAATATGGTATCCTTCAAGAGCGGATAGTTTGAAAGGGCTTTTTCGTATTGAACTATCGCGGAATCGTAGTTTCCGTTTTCCGCATACCATTCGGCCAGTATAATTTCCAACTTGGGTTTATTGGGATGGCCCTTGTTTATAACATCTTTTAATGTTTGTATAGCCTTAAACAACTCACCATTTTTGCGATATGCAAAAACTTTTAGGATTTGGGCCTCTAAGGTCTTATTATCCCCCGGAAACCTCTTTTCCATCGTATCAACTAAGGATATGACTTCGCTATAAGATGCGTTCATATATGCCGCTAATGCCCCAAAGTAAAGGGCATCCTTATAAACCTCCCTCCATTCGGGGTATTGGAATGCCACTTTGGAGAAGTACCTATAAGCGTCTAAATACCTACGCTTGTTATAATACGCCACACCTAAACCCATATATACGGGTATTATGAACTTCGGGTTCCTCGCACCCCTTATTTCGGCTTTTTTAAGGGTATCTATGGCTTCGGAATACCTCCCCAAATGTATTAAACACCACCCGTTGCCTATAAACCCTATGGTTATGTAATCCGGAACATTGGTATTTCTTATAAGGTCTTCGTATATACTCTTGGCCCTTTCGTAATTACCCGAATAGTAATACCTTTCCGCCCTGGCGATCACTTCCCCGTAATCGTTGGAATAAGCGTCCGGCAAAGGCCTTTTATAATCCTCTATAACCGTGGGTATTAAGTTTTGCCCTATAAATACCCATAACATACACCTTTAATTCTAAGGCTGTTATTTTTAATATGTGGAAGGCGGACAACAACCTTATAATATCAAGTGGATGCCTTTACAGAAGGGATTTGTCCTTTCCCGTAAATATGAGGTTCAGGAATTCATAGGTAAGGGATTGATATTTGAAGTTTATAAGGCGAGACATACAAGACTATCAAAGGATGTGGCTTTAAAGGTTTTAATACCGGAAATTGCGTCGGATTTGGAATTTACAAGGTTTGTGGTTCAGATGATAAGAAACATAGCATCCTTGGAGGAGCATCCCCATATATCTTGGGTTCACGACATTGACAAAGACGGGGTATATATATTCTTCGTAATGGATTTCCTTCCAAAAGGTTTGGATGATGTAATAGAAGAAATTTCCTTTGAAGATGCCGTAGGTATAACCATGGACATATTGGATGCTTTAAAGTACGCCCATTCAAACGGTTTGATACATAAGGATATAAGGCCTTCAAATGTAAGGTTTAACGAAACGGATAATGTGGTACTCGTAGATTTTGGCATGGCGGAAATAGCGGCCAAGGCCGCTATGAAGTTTAAAAGAACCGCCTTTATACCCCCACCACATTATACAGCCCCCGAACAGATAAAATCGTTTGAATTGGCGGATGAGAGGTCGGATATTTATTCAGTAGGGGCATTATTGTACCACATGCTAACCAAAAAACCCCCTTTTGAAGGCGATATTAAACAGATATATTACCAAAAACTATCCGGCATCGGCGTAAAACCTCCGAGGACTATGAACCCGGATATACCCCCAGAAATTGAAAGGTTAATCCTTAAAGCATTATCTCCGGACCCTTCCGAGAGGTTCCAATCCGCCGAAGAGATGTTGGAAGAATTAAGGAGGTTTTCGAAGAAGGTTTTGGGAAGGTTTGTTATGGTGGAGTTTGAGGAGAGGAGACCCGAGGGGGTTTTAAAAAGGAAAATTGAGGTTAGGGAGGGAATACCCTTTAATTTGGAGGGTTTAGAATGTAAGAGTGTGGTCAAGAAAAACGAACCCTTTGAGTTAAAATTGATCTTTTCGGGTGAAGGGGAGGGAAGGGTTGAAATAAATGTACCCAATTTTATGTCGTTATCGTCGCCCCCATATCAAAACTTCTCCTCACCCTGTGAAATTTCTTGGAACCTCATTACAACCCAAGAAATATATGGGACATATGAGATAGAAATTGTCGTTTATTATGGGGGTATGAACATATTCAAAGAACCCTTAAAGGTCCCGATACTTGTAATACCCGTTGAAGGTGAGATGAAAGGGGAAAAAACGAAGAAAACTTCCTTTCGTATTTTTGGCCTGGGTAGATGAAGGAAAAGGCTATACTTGTTGGTATTCTCAGACCAGGTGAGGGTGAAAAGGTCTTTCTGAGGCTTGAAGAACTCAAAGAACTCGTAAAAACGGCCGGGGGTGAAGTCATTGATGTGATAATACAAAAGAGGTTAAAGCCGGATCCGGCTTATTACATAGGCAAGGGGAAAACCAAGGAGATAGCGGAACTCGTTCAAAAACTAAGAATAGATATGGTTGTTTTTGATACCAAACTTTCACCGGCACAGTTGAGGAATTTAACAAATATTATACCCTGTAAGGTTTTGGATAAGGTTGATATAGTTCTTGATATATTTGCCCAGCACGCCAGAAGCGCCGAGGCCAAAATTCAGGTTGAACTCGCCCAATTGCAAAACAGGTTGGCAAAACTAAGGGTGGCACCCGGATATTTTTCAAGGTTGGGTGGGGGAATCGGGACAAGGGGGCCGGGTGAGACAAAGTTGGAAATAGATAGGAGGAGGATCTTACACAGGATAAGTATATTAAAGGGGAAGTTAAAGGATATAGATAGGGCGAGAAGGGAGAGGACAAAAAGGCATAAAGACTTTTTCAGGGTTGCCCTTGTGGGGTATACCAGTGCCGGAAAAACGACATTGCTTAACGCCTTAACAAAATCAAATTTAAAGGAAAGCCCGAGTTTATTTACAACACTTGATACATTTACGAGGGGGATGTATTTAAAAGGTAAAACCGTTTTGGTTTATGATACCGTGGGTTTTATATCCGATCTACCCCCACAATTAATAGCGGCTTTTAGATCCACACTATCCGTGGCGAACGAGGCGGATTTGTTATTGGTTGTAGTGGATGTATCTAAACCGCAATTTGAGGAAGATTTGAGAGTTGTGGAGGAAACCTTAAAGGCGATAGGTGCCGGGGAAAAACCAAAAATATATGTTTTTAACAAAATAGACCTATTACCCTCCAAAGAATCTTTGGAAAGGCTAAAAGAAAGGTTTGATGAAGATAACTCCGTTTTCATAAGCGCCAAAACCGGGGAGAACCTTGATAATTTAAAGGAAAAAATTTGGCAAAGGATGAACTCATCCTCTGAGAAGGGCTATTAAGCCCATCAGGGTTTTGGCTGTTGCCCATAAAACATAAGGGTATATTGCGTTAATTTGTGCTATGAATGTGGCATCCCCAAACAGGAAAAAGCTCACAACAAACGCCCCAATGGCCCATTTTTTTCCTATTTCCGTCCCCCAAAGGAGTAAGAGGTTATAAACGACTATAAGCACCATCCCCCAATCAAGGATTATTAAAAGAATATAAGGGGACATATTTTTGAATATATCTACGATGTTGGGTATGTAAAATGTAGCCGCAAAGAGAACGGAAAATACAATCAAAACTATTATCAGCCTTGTAAATGTAAGATAATACCCGGAACTCTGGAAGAACCATATATACCTAAAATTGCCCGCAAAGAAAAAGAATCTGGCGATTATTAGAAGTATTACCCCCATTAATTCGAAGGTAAAAACATCCGTAAGTTTTGCGAAGAAGAAGGATAAACCCGTTGATAAAAATGCTATGCTCATAATCACATAAAACTGACCGCGCACATTGTCAAGGCCGAGTTCAACATATCCCTTTAAAAACCAAACTATGGAAACATAAATTGCCAAGAAACCTATGCCGTATAGCGCAAGGGGATTTACGGAAAATTTGAAAAACAAAGAAAGCAAATATAAACCTATAAGCAATATCCACCCCAATACCCGTATCATAGGTATGAAATTATAAGGTGGGAAAAAAACTTTCAACCTTAAAATTTCCGGTTATGGAGAAGGTCATAGGGATAGATTTGGGTACTACAAACTCCGTAGTCGCGATGGTTGAAGGTGGGGAACCGATTGTTATACCTAATAGGCAGGGTGAGAGAATAACCCCATCCGTTGTTGCCTTTAAGGAAAACGGGGAAATATTGGTGGGTTCCCCGGCAAAAAGGCAAGCAATAACAAACCCTTTAAATACGGTTTTCTCAATTAAGAGGTTTATGGGTAGGACATATACAGAGGCGAAACAATCGGGGGATGTTGATAGGGTTCCGTACAAAGTCGTGTCCGGACCCAACGATAGGGTAGAGGTTGAAATTCCGGCTTTAAAGAAAAGGTTTACCCCGGAGCAGATATCGGCTTTTATACTTTCGGAGTTAAAAAAGGCGGCCGAAAACTTTTTGGGTACCGAGGTTCAAAAGGCTGTAATAACCGTTCCGGCCTACTTTAACGACCCCCAAAGACAGGCTACCAAGGATGCGGGTTTAATAGCGGGATTCAAAGAGGTTATAAGGATTTTACCGGAACCCACTGCTGCGGCTTTGGCTTATGGCCTTAACAAAACGGATAAATCCCTTAAAGTTGCCGTTTATGACTTGGGAGGTGGCACATTTGATATATCAATATTAACGCTTGTTGAGGGTGCCTTTATAGTTAAGGCCACGCATGGGGATACCCATTTGGGTGGGGACGATATAGACCAAAAGATAATAGAGTGGCTTATAGAGGAATTCTACAAGGAAACCAAAATAGACCTTTCTAAGGACCCCGCAGCCTTGCAGAGGTTAAAAGAGGCGGCCGAAAAGGCCAAAAAGGAACTCTCATTCCAAAGTGAAACATTGATAAGCTTGCCATATATAGCCTTTGACCCCGAAGCAAAAGTGGGTTTAAACCTTGAAAGGATTCTAACGAGGGCAAGACTGGAAGCCATGGCCGAACCCTTAATAAACAGAACGGTTGAACTGATGAGGCAAGCCCTTGATGAAGCGGGGTTTTCCAGAAACGAGATAGATGAGATTATACTGGTAGGTGGTCAAACCCGTATGCCTTTGGTGCAAAAGGTTGTTGAAGAATTTTTTGGTAAGAAACCCCATGCGGGGATAAACCCCGACGAAGTCGTGGCCATAGGGGCGGCCATTCAGGCCTCCATAGCAATAGGTGAGATGAGGGACAAAAAGGACATAGTCCTGGTTGATGTCGTTCCCCTATCCTTAGGAGTTGCAACCCTTGGCGATATATTTGATGTTGTAATACCTAAGAATACCCCTATACCCGTAAAGAAATCAAAGATTTACACCACGGCATACGACAACCAAACGGTTGTAACGGTTGAGGTTTATCAGGGTGAAAGGAAAATAGCATCTCAAAACAGGCTCTTGGGCAGGTTTGACCTTACGGGAATACCACCAGCCCCAAGGGGGGTACCGCAAATAGAGGTAACTTTTGAACTGGATACAAACGGAATACTGCATGTATCCGCAGTTGAAAAATCTACCGGTAAGAAAGCGGATATAAGGATACACGCGAGGACGGGCTTAACGGAAGAGGAGATTCAAAGGATGATTGAAGAAGCGGAGAGGTATAGGGAAGAGGATGAGAGGAGGGCGAGGTTGGCCGAGTTGAGGAATCAAATAGACGCATACATATACGAGGTTGAAAAGGCGAAAAGAGAATTTGAGGATAAATTAACGGAAGACGAAAAGAAGGTGATAGAAGAGGGTATAGACAGGTTGAGGGATGTTATGAGTAGCAACGACGAAGGAAAGATGAGGAAAGAGTTTGAGGAGTTTCAAAAGGTTTGGAATACGATAATTTCAAGGATTTACCAGCAAACCACCGGCAAACAAAACCCACCGGATGAGGAGGGACCAACCATAGAAGCCTAAAATTCGCCTGAAACGCTTAAACCAAAGTTCCAAGTAAGTCTTTGTATTTTATCGTAGTATGCATACACATACCCCGATATGTTAATTTCGGAAATGTTTTTTTGTGGATGAAAACCGAATAAGACCACCGGCCCTTCGGGTTTTATATATACCTCATCACCTTTTTCCCCGTAATATCTCCTGTAATAAACGCTTAGTGAAAACGGTTTTCTTATCCTGATAAGGGGGGAAAGTGCCCAAGAGATTGATTTCAAAACTTCAAGACCAAAAAATTTAAACCCAAAAGATAGGGAATTGTATTCTATATACTTTCCAAAAACCCTTTTTAGGTTTTCGTATTCCACAAACCAATTGTAATTGGCATACCCGTTAAAGACCCTGTTATATCTGAACCCACCCGTTTCCACATCCCTATAAAGGTCAAATCTCACACCTACACTATCCCTACCAAACCAAGCGTTCAAGTTTGCGGTTTTTAAATTTTTAAAATCCGTCCTCAAAGATGCGTTCAGGTATCCCAAAACCGATATGTTTATATCGTATATTGCGGTATCCGTGGGGAAATATATCATCTCCCTTTTATAACTCCCAAAGGGTTTTGGGTAAAACCTACCCGAAGAATCCCTTTCGTAATCCCCCCATCCCTTACCCACATATATAAACCTCTCCTCCTTTTTGAAACTTATGGATGAGGATATATCCAAACGGATAATTTTCCAGATTAGACCGAGTATAAAAGACCTCCCCATTTTGCTAACACCATAGTTTAAAGCCAAACCTTCACCAATAAAACCTATGTCATAAGCCAAAAAACCGTCATCGTACCGCTTAATTGTACCAGCAAATTTTTCCGATTTGCCATTAATCCCATACGATCTACCAAATGTATCCTCTGCCATAAATCCCCCTGCGGAAAGGCCTTTTATAAAACCGCCAAACTCATACCTGTTCCAAATACTTGTCTTTACAAGGTTTGCATAAAACCCTTTATCTATTCCAAATTTTATATCCCCAGAATACACGAAATCGTTTTCGGAAAAGCCCCGCAAGAATTTACCTTTCAATCCCTCAAAATTCAAACCAATGCCAATGTTAATATTGTAATTCCCCGTATTTACCCCGGTTGCGGTATAGGGAATATAGGGGTTATAACCAAAATTCCCAAAGGAAAATGCGTATATTTTTTCCCCAATCGTATAATTCCACCTACCCCCCATATCCCTTTTATCGTTAAAGTTTATGGATAGGTAATCTTCACCCCCTTCAAACCCCACTTCCCCCATATACTCCCCATTATTCCCTTCTATCGGTTTTATGGTATAGTCTCCCCCATTTCCCACAAACACAAACCTATCCCCGAGGAATTTATAATCCCCGTTTTCAACATTGACAAAATCGCACATCAAATCCCCGTTCAAAACATCTATGTAAAATGTATCGTTTGAAAACCTGTAATCCCCTTTTGATGTCCTTATACACCCCTTAAAACTTTCAAACCTCTGAGGGGTTATACCGTTTCCCCTTATGAAAAATCCCCCCATCCTTATTACCCCATACGAGAACAAGTTTTGGCTACCCGTAGATTCTTGGTATTCAACCGTAAGTATGTCTCCATCTTCAAATTCCCATGTTATGTATATGGCACCGTTTTTAAATACATAACCGCTTTTTAGAATCCTGCCGTTTATATATACCCTTATGGAATTCTCAACGATACCCTTGGAAGGTATAACATAGGGTCCGTTAAAACCCTTAAACAACCTAAAATTTACCCTTTTTACATCCGAAAACGACCTTAAAAACTTCAAAGTATCCCCTTTATAAAAAATCCCTAAGCCTTCCCCCCTTATCCTTCCCTTTACAAAATCCTCGCTTAATATCCCCCCATATAAACCCATATAATTCTTGGAAATTTGTACCCTAAAATCCTGCAAATTTTCTATCCTCTTAACCTCACCGCTAACACCCGCAACATCCCTTATGGTTAAACCCAATCCCCACCCGTATATATCACCCTTAATTCCAGCGTACAACCCATCCGTACCAAATTTGTAAAAACCACTCCAATTTTTTACGGTTGAAACGGTATCCCATTCAAAATAAGAAAATGTATCAGGGGTTAAAGGTTTTAAAAGGTATAACTCGTAAAACAATCAGAACTCTCGTACTACCCCGAGACTTATCGTTGGGGAATTTGGTATTAAAGGCACGGGATTTAAGAGGTTGATGTTTATAATGTTTTCTGTGCTTATTTCAATAGAGGGGATACTATCGGGTTTATAAGGGTAGTTATACGGATAATTTTCCCCGTACGCATAGGAAAATCCGAGCAGGAATGTGTAGGGTTTTGAGTTCTTTTTAAGGGTTATTGAAAAGGGGGTATAGTTTGTGTTCAATTTGTATATAAGGGTGTCCAATGATGGGTTGCCCGTATTCGGATAACTGACCTTTGCATTCGGTGAAGGCGTTATACGATAATCCAAAGCCACATTTTCGGGTAATACTTCGGCGAGAATTCCTCCAAGAGTCCCAAAGACAATATCCCCCAAACTAACGGGCGATGTTTTTAAAACTTTCTCCTCATAAACCTCCCATGCAATGGACGATACAAGGGGTATTATTACCGCACCCTTACCCTTTATATCCATTAACCTGATAAACCAATAGTACATAAGCATATGGGCGGGATAGGATTGGGTCACAAAATCCCCAAAGTCCTTTGAGGGTGGGAGTACGGTTATACCAAAATCACCCGTTCCCACCCTATAAGCCTCCATCCTCTTGCCGAATGCATCCACATAGGTAGCCTTTTGTACGAATGCTATCCACCACATCCCCTATATTTTATGGCTGTAAGATATGGTTTTCCAGTAATTTTTCATAAGTAGTGCATCCCCTTCAATATTCGGGCTTTCGGAGACTATGAACCCGTCGGCCTTAAATTCATAAAGGGTTTCCAAGATATCTTTCCAATTCAAATCCGACTCTTCAAGGTTTAGGTGATGTTTCTCCCCTTTTGAAGAGTATGCTATTCCCGACATATGTATGTGCATGTTTTTTAAACCACTTTCACCGATGTATTCCTTTATCTTTTCCAGAACCCAGACGAATTCCTCCTTTGTGTTGAACTTGCCACCATTCCTCGCGTGCAAATGGGCAAAATCCACACAGGGTAGAACCCCTTCAATCTCCGCCGAAAGCTCAAGCAATTCTTCAAGGGAACCGTATTGCGTGGGTTTCCCCGTGGTTTCCGGTCTTAAAATAACAAATATGCCTTCGGATTTCAGCCTTTCGGATAAGTCTTTGAGAATCCCCAAGACCCTCTTATGAACATCCTTTGGGTTATCGTCCAGGTAATAGGCGGGATGAAAGCATACATTCTTCGCACCCGCCATATATCCGATTTTTGCGGATTGGTATATCCTCTCAATAGAGGCGCTTAATTTGTCCTTTTCTTTGGCGTTAAGGTTTATCCAATATGGGGCGTGGACGGAAAGGGATAAACCGTTTTTTTCTACTATCACCTTTACCCTTTTAGCCTTATCTTCCCCCATCTTAACACCCCTGACAAATTCCAACTCCATCCCGTCTAATCCCAACTCTTTAACCCTTATCAACCCATCTTCCGTAGAACCACTCTTACTTGAAATGGGAACACCCGCCGTAAAGAATTTCATAACTATCGGACTATTACCTTCTCCCTCTTACCCCCATATTCAACAATATATACACCCCTCTTTAAACCAACAAACCCTTTCCCTTTTATCTCCGCAACCTTTATTCCGGATGCGCTGTATATCCTTACAAAACCTTTACCCAAAACCTTTATACCGCCCTTTACGGCTTCAACCCTCAGGATTTCCCCAGTTTTCTCCTTAACCGCTATCGGGTCATCATAACCGAGTATATCGCAAGTCCCAACATTGTTTGACCTGAAAACATATAGGTTTGGGGCATCCATTTCACCCCTGAGGATCAGCTCAACACAGGTATCACCATCCACATCCGCTATTACGCTGTATCCCGACGCACAACACCCACCAACGGGACCACCATAAGAATAGTTCCACAACCATGTACCGTTGGATGCGCTATAAACATCCAAATAACCATCGTGATTCGCGAACAATATCTCATATCCCGGATTCGTCATATCAAAATCGCCTACGGTTATGGGGGCATGGGAATGAACCTCATAAGTCGTGGTTGTTGCCCATATAACCGCCCCCGTACCACCATCTATGGCGGCAAAGTTCCAGTAATAATCCGCCGTAAAGATATCCCTTGTTCCGTTTCCATTTATGTCCGGACCTATAACAACCGATTCCCTACCATCAGGTGAGAGTTCCGAATATCCATAAACGCACCAAGCCAAAGAACCCGTCCCGTTTATGCGGCATGTATAATTGTTGTAAAAATTAACAAAGATTTCCATTATACCATCGCCATCAACATCCTCAATGGCGGGTGCGGAACCGTCTAAATATCCGGTTGAAACGCTCCACTTTATGCTTCCATTCGTTCCCCTTAAAGCATGAACCGTCCCGGAATTATCCGCTACTATTACCTCTATCTGCCCATCGTTATCAACATCACCAACGGCAACCGCGGCATCGGATACAACAGTCGTATTACTCCACCTCGTCGTTCCATCAAGCCCGCGAAAGGCGTAAGTGCCGTTACCTGTGGCAACTACTACCTCCTTTTCGCCATCAAGGTTTATGTCATACACCCTCGGAGAACCGTTATATGCATACCCAACATATTGACTCCATATAAGTGTTCCATTTGTCCCTTCAAGGACATAAAGATAACCGTTATAGGATGTGAAGGCAACTTCCATATTTGGATCACCATCTATTTCATCCAATGCAGGGGTTGAATATATAGCACCACTCGTTGAATATGTCCAATGAATCGTCCCATCGGGACCGTTGAAACACCAAAGCGTTCCACCATCATCGCCAACGACAACATCCGGAACACCGTCGCTTGTTATGTCAAGGACGGAAGGCCCGGAATATATGCCGGTTGCAGCAGAAAGTGATCTGTTCCAAGCCACCACTACGGATGAGGGTCCGGAAAAACGGGCGGTTGCCATCGCCCTACCCCTACCCCATATATCCCTCTTTAAACCACCCCAATATTCCGCCGAAGGAGCTTGCGTAAATATTACCCAGATCATGATGTGATGATTATACACCTGATCGGTTTTTTGTCAAGGTGGGAATTACAAACCCCCTTTCCTCTCAATAGTCTTAAATATCACATACTCCTGAATCTCGTTTGTTCCCTCAAATATCCTGTTTATCCTGGCGTCCCTATACATTTTCTCAACCGGATAATCCTCTATGTATCCAGCCCCACCGTGTATTTGAACGGCCAAATCAACCACCCTATCCAAAACCTCGGATGCAAAAACCTTTACTATTGAAGCCTCCCTAATAACATCATATCCCATATCCGCCATCCAAGCCACCCTATAAAGCAAACTTTCAAGGGTAAATATGTCCATAGCCATTCTCGCAAAGTAATGTTGTATAAGTTGGAAGTTTTTTATGGGTTGCCCGAACTGTATCCTTTCGTTTGCAAACTTCCAAGCCACATCAAACGCTTCCTTTGCACCCCCGAGACAACCGGCTCCTAAGGTAATCCTGCCTATATCAAGGGTTTCCATTGCCATCTTAAAACCCTGCCCGACCTCACCTAAAACATTTTCTTCCGGAACTTCAAGGTCTTCAAGTACAACATATGCCGTTCCGGATGCCTTTATCCCCATTTTCTTTTCCGTTTTCATAACCTTCCAACCCTTCCATTTGGTTTCCACTATAAAGGCGGTTATCCCACCATAGGCACCGAGGGATTTATCGTTTGCGGCAAACACAACGGCTATATCGGCAATATTCCCATTTGAAACATATAGTTTTGAGCCGTTCAAAATCCACCTATCGCCCTTTTTAACCGCGGTTGTTTCTATGTGTTGGGCGTCGGAACCCGCATTTGGTTCCGTAAGGGCAAAACACCCAATATACTCACCCGTGGCTATCTTTGTCAAATACTTTTCTTTCTGTTCCTTATTCCCGCCTATATTTATAGCACCGCCGCATAAACCCGTTGATGCCCCGAGTAGCACCGCTACGGATGCATCTCCCCTTGTTATCTCCTCTTGTAGTACCACATTTCCTAACTCCCCAAGACCCGCACCACCGTACTCTTCGGGTAAAAGAATACCAAAAAACCCCTGTTCAGCCATCTTTTTTATTAATTCTTGGGGTATTTCCTCCTTTTTCTCCATCTCACGCGATATGGGTTTTATTTCCCTATTCACAAACTCCCTAACCATAGCCCTTAGGTCTTCAAGGGTCTCAACCTTATCCTTAGGCAAATTCAAAAATTCAAGAGCACTTTTCATAATCGTATATTCTACTTCCGTTTTGTTTGCCCGAGCGGGGTAATTTTTTCACCTTTATAATACCCACTTCGGGCCGTTAGCTCAGTTGGTAGAGCACCGGATTTTTAATCCGGGGGTCGCAGGTTCGATTCCTGCACGGCCCATTCTTGGCCAAAATTGTCGTTAAAGGTGGTAATAGGTTAAAGGGTTCCGTTAAAATAAGTGGAGCAAAAAATTCCGCCTTAGCCTTAATACCCGTATCCATTCTGATTGATGGAAATGTGGAATTCATCAATGTGCCAAATGTTAACGATGTTAAAACCATGCTTGAACTCCTAAGCGTTATGGGCTCTGATGTTAGTTTTGATAAGGGTAAGGTATTTATCAATACATCCAACATCAAGGAGCCCTTTGCCCCTTATGAGTTCGTGAGTAAGATGAGGGCTTCTATATATGTTTTGGGCCCCCTTTTGGCGAGGTTTAAAAGGGCCAAGGTGGCTTTACCCGGAGGTTGTGCCTTTGGCCCAAGACCTATAAACTTCCACTTGGAGGGTTTGAGGAAAATGGGGGCGGAAATAGAGGTTGAACACGGGTATATAATAGCAAGGGCCGAAGAACTGAAAGGCGCGTATTTAACATTTGAAAAGAAATCGGTAGGGGCAACCATACACCTTATGACTACCGCCGTTTTTGCAAAAGGGGAAACCGTTATAGATAACGCCGCAATAGAACCGGAAGTGGTGGATGTAGCAAAGTTTTTAAAAAAATGTGGGGCAAAAATTGAAGGGGAAGGGACGGATACCATTAGGGTTTATGGAGGGGGTTTCCTTAAAGGTGGTATAGAATACGGGGTAATACCCGATAGGATAGAGGCGGCAACCTTTATCATAGCATCCTTAATAACAAACGGGGAGGTTAGGGTTGAGAGCATAAGGCCAAAGGATATAGGGGCGGTAATATCAAAACTTATGGAATGCGGCGGGCGTTTTGAAATCGGAGAGGATTATGTATTGGTTAAACCTTCGGGAAGGTTGGAGGCCAAGGATGTTGAAACCGCTCCATTTCCCGGATTCCCGACGGATGTTCAACCGCAATATATGGCCCTTATGAGTATTTCTAAGGGGAAATCTCTTATAAAGGAGAACATATATCCCGATAGGTTTAAGCATGCTTTTGAACTTATAAGGTTGGGGGCCAATATAAAGGTTGGAGAAGGGTTTGCCGTGGTTGAGGGGGTTGAATCCCTGAGTGGGGCGCCTGTTGTGGGTAGTGACCTCAGGGCAACGGCTTCTTTGGTTTTGGCAGGTCTTGTAGCAAGGGGTATAACGGAAGTAAATGGGTACGAACATATGTTAAGGGGTTATGAGAACTTTGAGGAAAAAATTAGAAATTTGGGGGCGGAAGTGGAAGTCATTTTTTGAACAACCGTTCAAATGACAGCCTTAAAATTCCCGGTATGATATACATTTTTGCTTATTACATAAGCGGTTATGTTTATGGGGAGGATGGGAAACCCTTGGAAGCGGCAACGGTTATTCTTAAAAGGTTACCGGATAGTTCAAATGCGGGGGGAACATATTCCGAAAAAGATGGTTTTTTCAAGATAGTAAATGTTCAACCGGGTAGGTATGTTTTAATAATAAAATTCGTGGGATATGGGGATTTTTCAAGGGTGGTTGAGGTGTCGGATAGGGATATTGATTTGGGGAGGATAGTCTTAAAGGAAAAGGCCATAAGGGTAGAGGAGGTGCAAGTAGAGGCGGAAGCGCCTAAGATAACATACGAGGAGGGGAAAAGGGTTATAAGGTTTACGGATGAAATAGCATCAAAGGGTGGTAGTGCGTTGGAGGCTTTAAGAAATGTACCAGGTATAACGGTGGATAACAACGATAACATAAAGATTAGAAATTCCGAAAACATCACGCTTTACATAAACGGTAGGCCTACGATTCTCAGCCCTTCCGAGGCTTTAAGACAAATACCCGCCTCATCCATAGAAAAAATTGAGATTATAACAAACCCATCGGCTAAATACGAGGCGGAAGGCAATGTTATAATGAACATCGTCCTTAAACAGAATCAAAATAAAGGATTTTCCACATCGTTAATGGGTAGGTTGGGAACTTATGATAACTTCGGTTTAAACGCATCTACGGGTATAAATACCGGTAAAACGAAAATCGTTCTAAGCGCAAACCATTTCAGTTTCAAAAGGATTATGGAGAACAATATAAACGCCGAATATCCGATAGTTTATGAAAGCAAGGGAGAAAGGTACTTTAATACGAGGCCCTTAGGTATAATGGGAAGTGTTGAACACCATTTCTCCGATAACGATATAGCAAATATTGAGGCGGATTTCGGTAGGTGGAACTTTTTAATGGGTTGGTTGATGGATTATCCTTCATATACATCGGATATGGATGTTAATATAGGGGGGTTTAGGGGTTCTTTTTCTGCGGGGTATGTTAAGAAGTTCTTGGAAAACCATAAGATTGAGGGTATGGTTTTTTATGCTAAAAGGATGGGTGATGAGAATACCGAAAGTTATTATAAAGATTCTTCCGGCAATGTAATTTCGGGTTTTAAAAGGACATCCAGAGGTGGGGGCGATATTTGGAGGTTTAAACTGGACTACTCTTGGGATATAGGGGATAAGAGGAAGTTTGAGTTGGGTTATCAGGGGGATGTTAGAGGAAACTCCGATTCACTCGGTTTTTATGATTACATAAGCGGAGACTTTACATTGGATACCACTGGACATTATGTTATGAAAGATATTATAAACGCGGGCTATTTTATGTATTCAAACACTTTGGGCATATTCTCCTACCAGTTGGGTCTAAGGGTGGAATACAACAGTAGGGTAATAAACGATGGAAATGGGGAATACCCTTTCAAATCAACGGATCTGTTTCCATCTTTAAGCCTATCCTTCAATCCGGATATAATAAACTCTTACAACATCACATATTCCCGTAGGGTTTGGAGACCAATGGGTTGGATGTTGGCTCCCTTTCCAAGGCAAATAGATAACCTGAATTATCAAAAAGGAAACCCGAACTTAAAGCCGGAATATACCCATTCTTTTGAAGCGGGTTATCAGAGGATATTTAAACTCGGAAACCTTGGAATTGAAGGTTTTTATAAGAGGAGCGAGAACGAAATAGATTTTTATCCTTACTATGACCCCTCTTTGGCTTCCATAGTATATACCTGGGAAAATACGGGTATAGCCACATCTTCCGGTGTGGAAACATTTATAGTTTTGCAGCCATTCAAACTTTTAAAGTTGGATTTTACGGTTGATGTCTATGATTATAGGGTGTATTACAAAGGGTATTCAAGGAGTTTGGCCTATGACTTAAAGGGTAACCTTAGCATAGGTTATGGCCCGATAGGTTTGCAGATAAGCGGCAGGTACAACTCCCCAAGGGTTAGCGCAAGGGGTAAGGTTTCCGGTAGTTATGCCTTTGACATGGGTTTAAGGTTGCCTATAACAAGGAATATTTTCTTTATCGCCCAGTTTGACGATTTTATGAAATTGAACAAAGAGGTTTCGGAAATTAACGATGAAAATTTAAAAATGACAACCACAACTTTGCGGAAATGGCCTTCAATTTCGGTTATGGTATTCTTTGATTACAATAATTTCAGAAAACTACAACAGAAAGAGAGGAGAGAGCCTTCCTTAGAGGAAGAGGTTCCCATGTTTTGACCTCTCAACCATACAGCAATACTCCTAATATCGGGTGTGAAAACTTATATGGACTATTTGCCGGATGGTTCGCCCATGGTAATCTCCGAGATATTTACAACTGGGGCAACGGGTAATGAATACCCCAAAAACGAATACGGGATTATGGTTCCGACTCCTACGGGTTTTGCAACTACGGGTAAGTGGTCACCATCTGGTAATGGAGATTGCTTTCTATTAAGGGTTGATCTAAATGGGAATCCGATGAACTTTATCGGGTATGGAACGCCAAGCGAAGAATACTGTTATGCCTTATGGAATACATCGGATGGTGGATAT
>CAYRSH010000001.1:20538-28100 GCA_964426895.1 uncultured bacterium | reverse complement strand
CCCTTTGGGGGTTCTACGGCCATAGGCGCTGACGGTTCTTATGCCTCCGCAATCGGTTGGTATATAGCAAAAATGACTCCATATCTTAATATGAATTCCGGATGTCTGGTGGATGCCCCCATAACCGTTATAAGCCCATCCCCTACCGTGTATAGCCCCTTAATTACTTATCAAAATATTACATTAAGCGCTTTCCCCATCACCCTCAATACCGTTACCTCATCGGCTACAAGGTATACTTGGTGTTCTCCCCTGTCAAAAGATACCTCTTTAAGTGTAGTGGAATACACATGCGGCGAGTCTTCTATAAAGGTTCTCAAAGGAGGCGTTATTCATTATGAAGGGGAATTTGAAGTCTACGATGTATATGGTAAAAGAATAGGGGTATCTAAGAATAGTACCTTCCCGCTCAAAAAGAAGGGAATATTTTTTGTTAAAGCCGACAACAAGGTTTTCAAGGTAGTAAAGTTTTAAAAACCAATATCCTTTACCCCAACCATGTAGGTGTTTCCTTTACCATCGGCAAATATCCCGTCCCTTATCAAATAAGGGCCGTATCTTTTAATGAATTCATAACCTTTAAGGGCATCTTTACCCCTTAATGTATCCTTTCCAATCAATTCCTCAAACTCGCCTATTGGTGTTGCTATCCTCCTCACATAAACCCTTTCCCAAGATAAAACTATAACCTTTGGTTTTATTTCTCTGCCACATTTCATATCCTTTATTGCCAGGAAAACATCCTTTATTTTTTCGGGAAAATTGGGAGGGCCATAAACTTTTACCGTTTTTTGGAAATTCCCCTTTTTGTATATAAAGGTAAAGAAGGGTAAGTCCGTTCCCTGAACCGCAAAATATGTATCCTGTAAATCCTTCCAATACTCTGGTTCCGAAAACTTTCCAAAGATCTTTACCTCACAAAAGGAAAAATCTTCCGTATTGAGTTTCACACCTTTCCCATTTCTGAGTTTTAAAAGGGTTATCCTTGAACCCCTAAATTCCTCATAAACATCAAGGGAAAAATCAACCTTGGGAGACATTAGGATAAAAAACATACATTACATTCTAAGGGTGTTTTAAGACATCGTGATAAACCCTTTCAACCATGGCTGCGATGTTTTCCCAAGAGTAGTATTTTGCGGTTTTTAACCCGTTTTTTATGAGGTTTTCCCTTAAACTTTTATCTTTCAAAACCCTAAGCAATGCCCTTGCGTAATCATCCCTGTTCTTAACATTAACCAATATACCGTTCTCCCCATCCCTTATAACATTGACATAACCCTCGTTTTTGGCCGCCACCACCGGAACACCCGAAGCCATAGCCTCAATTAAAACCAAACCGAAGGTTTCACCCCCTATTGCCGGGGAAGTATAAACCGTTGTCCCCCTATAAACCTTTGGAAGGTCTTCAAAGGGTATTTTTCCCAGAAAATGAACCCTGTTTTTTAACCCTTCCGGAACCTTTTCCATTAAGGATTCCCTCAAAGGCCCATCACCCGCAAATATTAAATGGACATCTTCTCCCTCAAACTCTTTTGCATATAGTATAAAGGTTTCAAGTAATATATCCGGACCCTTCCTAGGCTCCAACCTCCCCACAAACAGGATCGTTTTTCCGTTAATCTTTGAGAAAATCTCATGTTTTTCACCATCGGGTTTAAACCTTTCCGTATCAACCCCATTCGGTATTATCTCATACCTTCCTTTGAAAAAGGGTTCCATCAACCTCTTTGCGGTTTCGGAAACGGCTATTGCAACCCTAATTTTTTTCCATACGGGCTTAAAGAAAGGTCTCGCGACCTTATACCAGTTAAACCCAACAAAAGATGTATGGAATGTGCTAACCACTGGGTATGGTGAAAAAAGTGTTGCGGCGCATGGAAGGTTTGGGGCCAAAGGACCGTGCGTATGTACTATGTCAAAACGCGTTTTTTTTAAAAACCTCCACACTTTGTAATGCAACAACGGGTCAAAAGTTAAGGTTATCTGGGATTTGTTCAGAGGTAAAAGGATTACCCTACCGATTCTATAAACATTTTCATTAAACTCCTCATCACCCTTCCCGTATGAAGCGGTTAGTATATAAACCTCGTGTCCCCTTTTCCTAAGGTATTTTGAAAGGGAATATAAGTGTTCGGAAACACCCCCCGGAAATGGATAGTACGCATCCGATACTTGGAGGATTTTTAGTTTCAATAAAGGTTTTCGGCCAACCTTTTAAGCCTTTCTATACGTTTTTCTATGGGCGGATGCGTTGAAAACAGTTCCATTAAGAAACCTCCGGAGAGAGGGTTGACAATAAACATATGGGACATAAATTCTGGGACCTCTGCTTCAACCTCCTGAGCACCATAAGCCAATTTTTCAAGGGCGGATGCCAAGGCCAAGGGGTCGTTTATAAACCTCGCACCCGTTTCATCCGCTATGTATTCCCTACTCCTTGATATTGCGAGTTTAATTAGCATAGCCGCTATGGGTAGGAGTATTATGGCGGCCAAAAGGGCCAAGGGATTCCTATCCCTATCCCTTCCACCAAAGAATATCAGACCCCACCTCAGCATATCGGCTATATAAACTATTGCGGCCGCCAGTGTTGCCGCTACGGACATAATGAGTATATCCCTATTCTTTATATGCGCGATTTCATGTGCTATAACACCCTTTAACTCCCTTCTATTCAAAAGCCTTAATATCCCCTCCGTAAACACCACGGCCGCATTTTTTGGGTTCCTACCCGTTGCAAAGGCGTTCGGTTGTGGAATTGGGGCTATGTAAATTTTCGGTTTGGGTATCCCGGCGGATATTGCAACCTCTTCAACCAAAGCGTGTAATTCCGGAGCCTCTTCACTGCTAACCTCCCTTGCACCAACGGAAGCTGTTGCAATCTTGTCGGAGAAAAACCAACCTATGAAATTCATCAAAGCGGCCATGAACAGGGCTATCGTCATACCATAACTCCCGCCTATTAACTTACCCGCATAAACCAACAATACGCTCAAAAACGCCAAAAGCAAAAAGGTTTTTATAGTATTCCCCAGCATAACCGTTAATTTTAAACGGGATTAGAATTTCCGGTATGGGATTTTTGAGGGAAGATATAAATTTTTCAACTCCTTTTACGGTTAGTCAAAGGCCTTATGTGGCAAAGTTGGATCAAAACGAATCCCCTTATGATATACCAGAAGAAATAAAGAAGGTTTTACTTGAAGAGATAAAAAGGATACCTTGGAACAGGTACCCCCAACCCGCAATGTACGAGGAGGTTAAAGAAAATTTTGCTAAGACCTTGGGAGTTAAACCGGAAAACATAGCATTAACATTTGGAGGGGATCAAACGATTTTAAGCGCCTTCTGGATAGCGGGGGGAAAGGGTAAAAGGTGCATAATATACGAACCCACATATCCTATGATAAGGCATTATGCCATTGCAACATCAACGGAGGCGGATATAAAGGTATTGGGTGAGGAGTTTTTCCCACACCCTTCGGACTTTAAAGGTAAAGATTATAGCATAATCTTCCTCGTTTCCCCAAACAACCCAACGGGGCATTTAATAAGTAAAGAGGTAATAAAGGAGGCTTTGGAAACCGGGGCTTTGGTGTTCGTGGATGAGGCTTATTATCCGTTTTCTGGCATAACGGTTTGGGATGATTTAAAGGATTATCCAAACTTAATGGTGGGTAGATCCCTTTCAAAATCCTTACTAGCGGGGATGAGGATGGGTTATGTTTTGGGTTCAAAAGAAGTTGTACGAGCGGTTGATTATATGAACTTTGCGCCGTACAACCTTACGGTTTTTCAATTGGCAATCTTTAAAAGGTTCGGTGATATAATGGGATTTTTAAAGAACGCCACGGATGAAGTTGTTAAGGAAAGGGAAAGGGTTTATAAGGTTTTGGAAGAACTCGGATTTAAACCCTTAAAATCTTATGGAAACTTTATAATGTTTAAGGTCAGGGATCACGAAAAGGCCTATAAAGTATTTGTAGAAGAAGGCGTAAGGATAAGGGATGTCTCCGGACTACCAGGATTATCAAACCATCTAAGGGTTACTATTGGGTTAAAGGATGAAAACGATAAGTTTATAGAAGTTTTGAAGAAATTAGTCCCCCACCTACTCCCAGAATAACGCATAAACACAAATCCCCAAAACCCCACCTGAGTTTAAGCAAATACCCGAAGATTTTCTCCCTCAAAGGATAAAATATCCAGAAAATTCCCAAGGCCACCAAAAGTTGTGGAAATGTTTTTACGAAAACCAATATCCATAAATGGCCGATTATTATATGCCAAATTGTCCTTTTCTCATTATGTTCATACAAAAAAAGGAAGTAGAAGGCCATAAACATAAGGTGGAAAATTACAGGCAACGGGTTAAATCCATAGGAAAATAGTATAATGTTTATCGTGATGGGTATTGTGAGTTCAAACCAAGGATTGCCTTGGAAATGTCTTAAAGATATGTACTCCAATGCCCTTTGGGGATCATTCACCGGCATTAGGGGTAGGAATATTAAGGATAGTGAAAAAAATCCGAGTATGTCAAAATTTCCACTGTAAAATGCCGTTTTGATATTTTCAATTAGAACAAAAATCAGGAGAACGAGGAAATAGGCAAACAATTTCCCTCGCGATAACATTAACAAAGCCATCCATAAGCCTAATAAAAACACAAAAAAACCGTAAAAGGGATATAACCCTTCTCCTAAAAATATTTTCTCCAAGCAAAAGACAACCGCACCGAATAATACCCAGATCAAATCATTCCTTGGGTTTCACCCCTATTGACCAACCACCATCTATTGGTATAGCAGCACCGTTCATCCAAGCGGATTCATCACTTGCCAAATAAACGGCCAAAAATGCGACATCCTCCGGCCATCCGCTTCTGTATGGGAGGTTATCCGTCCTTAAAGTTTCAAAATCCGAAAACAGCTCATGCGAAACCCCATCGGGACATATCGCGTTAGCCCTTATGTTGTATTTTGCGTAATCCCTTGCAACGGTTTTAACAAAAGCGACTATTGCCGCCTTTGTGGCGTTATATATTGACGAACCCGATGCAACCCCAAAATTACCGTATACTGCGGCCGTGTGAATATACACACCCCCACCCCACTCCTTAAACAGGGGTAAGGTTTCCCTAACGACAAATACATGGGATAGGAAATTACTATCCCAAAGCATCTTTATGGTTTCCTCATCAACCTCTTCCACATTTGTAGGTGTCCAATAACCCGCATTTACAAATACCACATTTATTTTCCCGAGTTTTTCAACGGCATCCGAAACAAAACCCTTTACCTCGTTCAATTTTGAGGCGTCTGCCCTATGAGAATAAACCTCATAACCCTTACCCCTCAAAAATTCCGCAATTTCGTGGCACTTTTCCGACCTTGAAACGAGGAATAACTTTGCCCCCTCCTTTGCCATTGCGTAAGCCGATGCCCTACCTATACCGCTACCAACACCGACTATAATTATCCTCTTATCCTTTAACCTCATCCCGAAATTCTACGGTTGTTGGTGGCATTTAAAAATTTTTTCAAAAAGTTTAATATTTTATCCAAATATCAACCATACAATTCCGGGTTATGAAAAAAGTTGCGATAATAGGGGCAGGAAATGTTGGAAGCGAAGCCGCAAGGTATTTGGCATACAAAGGTATAGCCCATATAGTCCTCTTGGATATAGTTGAAGGTATAGCAAAGGGAAAGTCGCTTGATCTATTACACGCAGGGCCGATAGAGTGTGCAACGGTGTCCGTTGAGGGAACTGCCGATTATGGACCAATTGAAAACAGCGATGTGGTTATTATAACGGCCGGAAAGCCCAGAAAACCCGGTATGTCAAGGGAGGAACTTTTAAAGGTGAATTTTGATATTGTCAGCAGCATAGCGGAGAAGGTTAAGAAATATGCCCCCAATTCCGTAGTTATTGTGGTGTCAAACCCTCTTGATGCTATGGTCTATACCACATATAAGATTATGGGTTTCCCGAGAGAAAGGGTTATGGGTATGGCGGGCTTGCTGGATTCCGCAAGGTTTGCGGCCTTTATAGCCCAAGAAGTAGGCGTCTCGCCGGCGGATGTTAGGGCTATGGTTATGGGAACCCATGGAGATTTAATGGTGCCCCTTACGAGATTTACCACCATAAACGGTATTCCCGCCACGGAGTTCCTATCAGAGGATAAATTGAAGGAAATTGTTGAAAGGACAAGGTTTGCCGGCGGGGAAATAGTTAAACTCATGGGTACGAGTGCGTGGTTTGCCCCCGGAGATGCCGCCGCCTTTATGGCAGAGGCCATATTGCTTGATACCAACAGGGTATTATCGGCATCCGTGTACCTGAACGGTGAGTACGGTATAAACGGCGTATTTGTGGGTGTTCCGGTGGTTTTGGGATGGGGAGGAGTTAAGAGGATATTGGAGGTTAAACTTACGGATGAGGAAATGGAGGCTTTGAAGAAGAGCGCCGAACATATAAGGGAACTCCAAGAGCAGGTTGATGAGCTGCTAAAGGGATGAGGAAGGCCTTAATATTTTTCGCATTTTTAATTTCATGCAGTAAGGGTATAAACTATTCCCAAAGTTTTCCGTATGACAAGGGTTATGTTTTGGTGGATCAAAGCGGGAAAGAGAGGAAGTTGGATGAATTCAAGGGGAAGGTGCTGGTAGTTGGATATATCTACACCCATTGCCCGGATATATGTCCTCTCATCACGGATAACATGAGGAAGATATACAAAGAGGTTTCCAAAAACGGTTGGTCGGATAAGGTTGTTTTTCTAAGTATATCATTTGATCCGAGAAGGGATAAACCCGAGGTTTTGAAGGACTATGCAAAGATATACGGTTTGGATACCGTTAAAAATTGGTTTTTCCTTACGGGAAACCCGAAAACCATAGATTCCTTAATGAAAGACCTTTCAATAGTGGTGGAAATTGGACCTATCCAGGTGTCGGAAAGCGGGGATACGACATACTTCATAGTTCATACGGATAGGATACACATAGTGGATAAGAAGGGGAAAATCGTTAGTTATTTTAAGGGGAGCGAGGCAAATGTTGATGATGTTATAAAGGCAATAAGGAGGGCTTTATGATTTGGATGCTTGCATTTATTGATATAGCGGATATTTGGGCGAGGCCGGGTGTTAAGGGGGGAAACTCGGCCGTTTATATGGTTATAAGGAACAACGACACGCTACCCGATACTCTGTACAAGGTTTCATCGGATATAGCATCAATGGTGGAGATACACAGGACATACAAGGATAAAAAGGGAAAGATGGGCATGGAAAGGGTTGATTATGTGGTTATACCTCCAAAAGGTGAATTTAAACTTGAACCCGGGGGATACCATATAATGCTTATAAAGTTAAAGAAATACTTACGAGGAGGTAAAAGGTTTAACCTCACACTCTACTTCAAAAGGGCTGGGGAAATAGATATAACGGTGGAGGTGAAATAGAGGGATTATTATTCCCTACCTGCGGGGTATATTTTCAAACCCTTATCGTATTCGTTAATAATTCTATTGCCCCGCTATCGCAAAACCTC
>CAYRSH010000001.1:0-20438 GCA_964426895.1 uncultured bacterium | reverse complement strand
TCTGGTTCATGTTCTTCAACTCTTCCAATATCTCCTTCCATATGTTCGGGTTGTTGTCGTTGTTGTTCTGTTTCCTTTTCCTTATCATCTAAGATAAAATTCTACTCCCGATGAAAGTTTGTCAAGCGTATAATATATTCTCGTGGAGGGTTGCGCCGAATTGGTAAGGCAGCGGATTTGAAATCCGCCGGGGTGTAGGCCCCTTGGGGGTTCGAGTCCCCCACCCTCCGCTTATATGATTTTTGATTACGGTTCGGAAGGTGGAGGGATTATAGTTCTGGGTTCTTCGGAAATTGCGAACCAAATAGCCCTAAACATCTCCACATTTTCCGCACTAATGGTTGAAAATGTAGATTTACCAGAAAACTACGAGGATTTTGTCAATATGCTAAAAGAAAAATCCCCAAAGTTTGTAATAGGGGATGAAAGCTCCTATGAATACCTTTTAAAGTATTCGCAAGAAGAGGGGGTTCCCGCAGTTTTTAAACCTTTAAGTGTGGAATATGACCTTGCAAGCGGTGGTTTGTTGGTAAAATACAGGGTTGGTGAAAGGTTTGCGGCAACCCTATCCGTAAATGGGGATAGAATCATCGTTGCCGTATAAGGAGTTCATATACCTTTCCGCACATCAGAGGTTTTCGGAAGTAAGGGGGTTAATACCAAAACTTGAAAGGAAGAGACTTATAAAATGGATAAGGTATCACTTTTTGGGTTCAATGCTTTATGATGTTTTCCCGGATTTGGAAGAGCTCGCACTTGACAGGGCTCAAACGGTTATATTTTGGGGGATAATAGGGGAAATCGTTGATATTTTGGCAAACTCTCCTGTTGATGTTGTGATTTTCAAGGGGGGGCATATAAAGGATTTTTATCCAAACCCTTATTGGAGGATGGTTTCGGATTTAGATGTTTATGTTAAGGGTAAAGATATGCAGGACTTGGAGGATTTTTTATTGGGTTTCGGTTTTAAAAAGACCGCTACTGGATATTACCAGCGCTCGTATAACTACAAAGGTTTGACGGTGGAGGTTCATAGCAGGTTTGCGAGGAGGTTGTATCCGGATGTTATAAACGAGGATTTGGTTTTTAAACATTCCGATAGGGTAAAAGGCTCGGTTTTGTATCCCAATGAGGATTTGGAGATAACGATTTTTTATTTTCACGCTTACAAAAGCGCATATACAACATCTTTTAGGGCTGTATGGTGGCTTGATGAGCGCTTTTTAAAATCCGCAGGTGCAAAACCCTTAAACATTCCAAAAATGAAAGCCTGCATAAAATGGTTTAAAGGCTTTAATTGGAAAAACTTGGTATGCAAAGACCCTCCAAAGATTTACAGGAGCATCTTAGGAATCCCGCATGCCTTAAAACTCAGACTATTTTAATTAAGCCCATATTCACCGCTTCGTTTAACGCCTTTTCCCATCCCAATTCCTCCAAAACCGTCCACCTATGCGGCCTTGTAAAGGATGCCGTTGAAAATACCCTCTTTGCAAAATCTTCCGTCATCTCAATGCTTTCCGGAAATCCAATACCTATAAGGTATTTTCTCACCCTTTCCCAATCCTTATAACCGTTTAACTTTAAAAACAAGGGGGTGAAGAAGCCCACATGTATTCCATGCTTTCCACCAAACCCCAAAATATCAAGGGAATGGCTTATTTTATGCTCCGGACCGCTTGCAGGCCTTGAAGAACCCGCTATTTCCATAGCCCAACCGCTTAAAATCAATCCCCAAGCGAGAATCTCCAAATTCTCAAAGGGATTCACATCTAAAATTGACAATGCGGATGATTTTGAGATTAGAGATGCCAAAAAACTATAAGGTTCAGATGATTTATCTTTAAACCTATCCCAATCAAGGGATGCGGAAAGGTTGGAGATTAAATCCCCCGTTCCCGCCAATATACTCCATTCCGGTCCTTCGGAAATTATGGAAGTATCAACTATTATCCCATAAGGCAAACCTATGAATACACTTTTATGGTTTTTAACACCAACGGGTGATGCTATACCATCGCTTGAAAGCAATGTGGGTATTGAAATAAAGGGCAATCCCAATTCCCTTGATAAAAACTTCCCCCTATCAATTACGGAACCCCCACCTACGGATATTATGCACCTAAGAACATCAACGGTATTACCCAGTATCCCTTTAAGGATTTCCCCATACCGCCTTGAAAAACTTTTCCCGTAAAGGATCAAACAGGAGTTTTTACCAAAAATATCCCTTAACCTATAAGCCCACTCCTCCAAGATACCAGACCCCACATCAACTATTTTATAAAATTTTACACCATCCGTAATAATCTCTTTACCCCTAACCTCAAAACCATCCAAAAAGCCTCCCATATTATTCCCCTGTTTAACTTTGATTTTCCCGCCCTCCTTTCAACAAATATTATCGGCATCTCACATACCTTAAAACCCTTAACCCAAAGGTAAAAGTGTATTTCTATTTGGAAGGCATAACCGTCGGACTTTATTTTGTTTAAATCAATGGATTTTAGGCACTCTACCTTTATCGCCTTAAACCCCGAAGTTAAGTCCTTAATATTTACACCAGTAAATATCCTCGCATAGAGGTTTGCAAAGTATGAGAGTAAAAGCCTGCTTATCGGCCAATTAACAACGCTAACACCCTTCACATACCTTGAACCTATTACCACATCGCAGTTTTCAAGGTTTTCAACCATACGCTCTATATCCTTGGGATCGTGGGAAAAATCAGCATCCATTTCAACCACAACATCATAACCCCTTTCTATCGCCCATTTGAATCCGGTAATGTATGCCGAACCCAAACCCATCTTTTTCGGCCTTTCCAATAAATGTATCTTTTTATCCTTCTCCTGAATAGTTTTTACGATTCTGGCCGTTCCATCCGGCGAGTTATCGTCTATTACCAAAACATCGGGATCCACACTTAAACTGCGAACCTCTTTTAATAAAGCGGCTATATTATCCGCTTCGTTGTATGTGGGAATTATTACAAGAACTTTCACCCGTACTTATAAAACCCTTCGCCAGTTTTCCTTCCCAACTTGCCCGCTTCTACCATCTTTACGAGTAAAGGACAAGGCCTATACTTTGGATCCCTTAAATCGTTGTAAAGGACGAGTAAAATGTTTAAGCACACATCCAAACCTATAAAGTCCGCCAGTTGCAAGGGTCCCATAGGATGGTTCATACCGAGTTTCATAACGGTATCTATGGCTTCTTTATCCGCCACACCCTCATACAAAGCCCATATAGCCTCGTTTATCATGGGCATTAAAACCCTGTTTGACACAAAGCCGGGATAATCCTTAACCTCAACGGGAACCTTCTCCAACCTTTTAGCAAGTTCTATTATTACATTTACCGTTTCATCCGATGTTGAATAACCCCTCACAACCTCCACGAGTTTCATCACAGGTACCGGATTAAAGAAATGCATACCCGCAAACAATTCGGGTTTTCCCGTGTAATTCGCCAACCTCGTAATGGAAATGGAGGATGTGTTTGATGTTATTATAACCTCCGGCCTTACGGTTCTGGAAACATGCGAAAGTACATCCCTCTTTACGGTTTCCTCCTCAAAAACCGCCTCAACCACAAAATCAACATCCGATAAAAACCCCATATCCGTGGATGTTTGTATGCGGGAAAGTATTTCGCCTATGCTATCCTCCGATACTATACCCTTTTTAGCCTGCCTGTGTAGGTTTTTCTCTATGGTTTCCATGGCTTTTTTTAACTGCCCCTCGCTCTTATCAACGAGTTTAACGGAATATCCGTATTGGGCAAATACATGGGCTATACCGTTTCCCATTGTCCCTGCACCTATTACACCTACGATTTTTATGTTTTCCACATTCATAAGGCCGATATTTTACCCTTGAAGGGTTTTCAGCGGTAAAATACCCAACTTATGTTTTTGCTATACCCATATATTTCCGCCTACAAGGTCGTTTATACAAAAGGTTGGGATTTAAGGGCCGGTGTGGATGTAGTGGGTAATTTTTGGTATTATTCCATCCCAACATACGACCAGTACGGGTTTGCGGGTTATACCCAGATGGATTTCGGCCAAAGCGTAAATTATTACCTCGGCTCAACGGATTTTTCGTATTCAAACGGTAAGTTGGCTTTTAGCGTATTTTATAATTCCATAAAGCAAAACAAATTAAACGCCTATGAGATTGATATAAACGAAAACTTTTACAACTACGGTTTGAGTTTGGGTTATACACCCTTTAAAAACATATCCGTTGGTTTAACCGGGGAGGTTTATAACGATGACAGGTTTGTGGGTTTGGAGGCTTTATTCGGATACGGTTATAACTTTTACATTGGGGGGAATGTTCTAAGGGGATTAAACGGTGGTATAGACTATCTTATGTTTTCATCCGTGGCGTTAAAAGATGAGAGGTTCTCCGAGTTGAAGTTTTACCTAACAAACAGGTATAAATCCATGGGAATATTGAGGTACGAGACATCTTTAACGAAAAATTTAAGGGTTAAGTTGGGGGCAGGGGCTATATACGGAGATAGTTCTTACAAACCGTTGTTTTTAGTGGGGCAGGAGATGAACCAACTCGGTCGCGTTTTAGGGTTTGATTTGGGGGTTTATCCAAGAAGTGTAGAAACCAAAAGCGGTAGGGTTGATTGGAACGAGGTGATGATTTACATATGGCTGAAAATTTAGCCCACACACCCGTTTTATTTAAGGAAGCGATAGAACTTTTGGATTTAAAGGAGGGTTTAATTGTTTTGGATGCCACATTAGGTTTGGGAGGGCATGGGTTTGAAATAGCAGAAAGGATAAAACCCGGTTTGCTTATAGCCTTGGAGAAAGACCCATTTACATATTCCTTAGTGTCCCCAAAAATCCCCGCGTTATCCAATATAAAACTCTTTAACACGGGATACGAAAACCTTGATAAGGTGATGCTAAAATTGGGTTTAAGTTATATTGATAGGGCTTTTTTTGATTTGGGAATTTCCTCCGTTTCCTTGGAAAACCGTAGGGGTTTTTCTTTTAAAAAGGACGAGGTTTTAGACCTAAGGTTCAACCCAAATGAGGGGAAACCCGCTTATGAGATCTTAAAAGAATTGGACGAAAGGGAAATTGAAAGGATTTTAAGGATTTATGGGGAAGAAAGAAAATCAAGGATAATTGCCAAAAAAATCCATAGAGTTGTAAAAGAGGTAGATGTTATAAAAACTACGCACATTTCAAAGGTTGTGGATTCCGTTTATCCACCACCTTTAAGGTCAAAAGCAAAGGCGAGGGTTTGGCAGGCTTTGAGGATATATGTTAATGACGAACTGGAAAACCTAAGGAAGGGTTTAGCCTTGGCCTTAAAGTATTTAAAGGTTGGCGGGAGGTTGGTTGTTATAACCTTCCATTCCTTGGAAGACAGGATGGTAAAAAGTCTTAGATATTTCCCATTCGTAGAGGATATAACGGGAAAACCAATAACCCCTACGCGAGAAGAGATTGGGGAAAACCCGAGAAGCAGATCCGCAAAGATGAGGGTTTTCATAAAGGTTGACGAGGTGGATTACCACAGGCTTTTAAGGGATATAAGGTTTGCAAACCCTTTTAAGATAAAATGAGGGGAATTATTATCCACATCCTCATAATCTCCCTTATCCTCCTCATAAGCGCCGTTATGAACTCTTACACGATTACCATTTTGAGTAGGGAAATAGCGGTAAAAAGAAATGAACTCAGGAAAACCTCTTGGATTGAGGATAGCGTTAAATTTCTGAGGTTTTCAAAACCTTATGAGTAGATATAACCGAAAAACCTGAACAAAAGGAAGAAACCAGCCAAAGACATTATTAAACTATCAACCCTATCAAACAATCCCCCATGACCGGGCATAATCTTACCGGAGTCCTTAACACCTTTTTCCCTTTTTAAAGCGGATTCAACCAAATCTCCGAGTTGGGCAAACATCCCTATGTATATTCCGGTTAGCAGGTAAAAAAGCAACTTACCAAATCCCCAAAAGATATACCCCAATATTCCGCCAACAATACCGCTTATTAACAAACCGCCCAACAAACCTTCCAAGGTTTTACCGGAACTAATACTCGTAAATATTTTTCTCTTTCCGAGGAACTTGCCGAAGAAATATGCACCAGTATCAAATGACCAATTGACCGCCAATACAAAAAGGCACAATTCAAAGGAGAATTCCCTCAAAGTTATTATTATGTTTGCGGGCACCAAAATATATACCGCCACGGCCAAAAGTATAAGGGCCTCTTTAACGCTAAAACCCAAAAGGTAATTTACAATACCGAATATAAACAGCAGTATAAATGATGGGATAAATCCGCCCTCCCAAAACGCCAAACCTATTGAGAACAAGCCCACCAAAAAACTCAACAAACTGAACCTATTAACAACCAAGCGGTATATTTCATAATACAAAACGATTATGGCTATGAATATTGCCAGTTTGAAATATATTCCCCCAAGCCAAAAGGCCAAGGCAAAGGGGGGTAGGATTAAAACAACACCTAAAATCCTTTTAGATAAATCATACAACCTTTCCAAACTTTCTAACCCTCTTTGAAAAATCCTCTATCGCTTTTAAAAATTCCTCTTCGCGAAAATCCGGCCATAATACATCCGTTATGTATAATTCCGCATATGCGGTATGCCATAAAAGGAAATTGGAAATCCTATACTCGCCGGCCGTTCTTATTAGTAAATCCACATCCGGTAATTCGGGATCGTAGAGGAAATTCCTAAAAGTTTCCTCATCAACCTCTTTAATACCGGCTTTTAATGCCCTGTTTACGGCATCCACTATCTCCTGCCTACCCCCGTAGGATAAGGCCAAGTACAGGTTCAAATCCCTATTGTTTTTCGTCTTATCCATTGCAAAGTTCAACGCCTCCAAAACCTCTTTCCCGAGGCTTTCAAGCCTTCCTATAGCCCTAACCCTAACCCCCTGCCTGTTTAAATCCTCAACCTCTTTTATCAACAATGTCTTGAGGAGGTACATAAGATATGAAACCTCTTCCTTTGGTCTTTGCCAATTTTCCGAGGAAAAGGTGTAAAGGGTGAGGTATTTTATTCCAACCCTTTTTGCAACCCTAACAACCGAACGGACGGATTCAACCCCAACCCTATGACCCATAACCCTCGGCAAACCCCTGATCTTAGCCCACCTACCATTACCATCCATTATTATCCCAACATGGTAAGGGATGTTATTCTTCAAGGATTTCTTTCTCCTTTTCTTTAAAGGCCTTATCCACCTCCTCTATGAATTTATCCGTAATTTTTTGGATTTGTTCCTCACCCCTATACCTATCATCCTCAGTAATTTCCTTATTCTTCTCCATCTCCCTAATTTTTTCTATGGCATCCCTACGGACATTCCTTATGTGAATCTTGGCCTCTTCTGCCATCTGTTTTGCCAACTTTACCAATTCCTTCCTCCTCTCCTCGGAAAGGGGAGGGATTTCTATTTTTAAAACCTTACCCTCCTTTTTCGGGGTGAGGTTTAGGTTGGCGGCTATTATTGCCCTCTCTATTTCGGGTAGAGCATTGGCATCCCAAGGATTTATTATTAAAAGTCTCCCCTCAGCCGCCGTAATACTCGCTATTTGATTTATAGGTATCAATTGACCGTAATAATTCACCTTCACCCCCTCCAATATTGCGGGGTTTGCCCTGCTGGCCCTCAACCTCTTATACTCCCTTTTTAAATGCTCAACGGCTTCCTTCATCCTCTTTTCGGCATCCTTAAATACCTCGTTCATAAGCGTGTATTTTACCCCCGTAAAATTTTCAAATACCCCTCTTACTAACCCAAAGGGAACTAACAACCAAAACGCATAAAGATGCCAAGAAATTTTTTACGGTATAACCAATATCAACATAAGGTTTAACATTCTCCCCGAGGTACATTTCCGTAATTTTAAATGTTATCTTTGGTGCGGGTATAAACTGCAAAGCGATTAAGGAGAGTATAACCAAAAGGACCGTTAAAAACCACCTTGCGGGAAGTTCCTTTGTAAAAGATGAGATTGAAAGGGACAGGGATGATATCGTTAATGTCGTTAAAAGGGATAATATATAGGATACGACTACCCCATCCACCGAATAATCAGTGGTATCCAGAAAAGGCCGGGCTGAAAAGTAAAAGAACAGAAAGAAAAGGAGCCAATATAAAGCGTTTTCAATAGCCAATAATATCCATTTTGAAAGTAGTATTTTACACCTATGAACGGGCAGAGTGTTCAAAAATTCCCTAAGGTTCCCGTTATCCTCGTTGAAATAGTGCGCCATACCCGATATAAAACTCCAAAAGAATATACCCACGCCCGATAATAATATGGGGATAAAACCGGGGAAATTTCTATAATAAGACAGGTATAAGCCTATGCCACCTATGGTAGATATTATCAAAATGTTGGAGAGTATCCACCACTTCGTAATTTTAAAATCCTTCCACAATAATGCCCTCATGCAAACAACTCCTTGTATATATCCTTAACCCTATCCCTTTCAAAAGTTTCTTCAACGAATTTTCCATTCTTTAAAAAGACAAACCTCGTGGCAAAGTCTGAAAGTTCGTCTATCTGATGGGATGTAAATATAAATGTTCCTTCTCCTTTTTCTTTCATCATCCTAACCACCTTTTCCCTTAACACGAAATCAAGGGAGGATAAGGGTTCATCTATTAAATACAATTTTGCCTTTACGGAAAGCCCTATGGCTATCCTTATAAGTGTCCTTTCCCCTTTTGAAAACTCACCATACTTACGCCAAGGGTCCAAATTCAAAAGCCCCAAAAAGTTTTCGAACAAATCTTTGTTTATTTCCCAAAAACTCCCGACAAATTTCAAAATTTCATAAATTTTAAAACCCGGATAGAGGTTATCCCTCTCGCTAACATAGGATATAAGTCTCCTACTCTTTGCGGATGGAATTTTTATATCGTATATGGCAATTTCCCCTTTTTGAAATGGTTCAATGTTTGCGAGAATTTTTAAAAATGTGGTTTTTCCATAACCGTTTGGGGCCAAAATGAAAACCCTTTCACCCTCTTCAACCAAAAGGTCCAAATCTTTTAAAACGGCCTTTCTTCCATAAACCTTTAATAACCCTCCAACTTTTAACATTAAGCGGATATTATACTGGCGAAATTAAAACCTCCGTGAAGGGAATGATATTAAGCGGAAAACGATAAACCCTTCACCCTTATAATATCCACTTCCGGTGGGGTTCCCGAGCGGCCAAAGGGGCCAGGCTGTAAACCTGGTGGCGTAACGCCTTCGGGGGTTCAAATCCCTCCCCCACCACTTTTTGGACGAGGTTTTAATTACGGGTGTTGGTGGGTTTATAGGCTCCTTTTTGGCAAAAGCACTCCTCAAAAGGGGATATAAAGTTGTGGGTATTGATAATTTTGACCCCTATTATCCCAAGGATTACAAACTTTTAAGACTTGAAATGTTGAAGGGTTATCCTAACTTTGAGTTTTACGATGTGGATTTTACCGAATATGAAAGCCTTAGAAAGGTGTTTAAAAATAGAAACTTTTCGGGAGTTTTACATATAGGCGCAAAGGCCGGGGTTAGGGCAAGCATACAAAACCCCGAGGGGTATATAAGGGTGAATACCTTGGGAACATTGAACATATTAAAGGTTATGTTGGAATTCGGAGTAAGAAAAATCCTTATGGCATCAACATCTTCCATATATGCCGGGCATAAACCCCCCTTTGTTGAAGGTATGAAAACGGATACACCCATATCACCCTATGCGGTAAGCAAGAAGGCCGCAGAAAATTTATTATACACATACCATCACCTTTACGGAATAGATGCCTTTGTTTTGAGGTATTTTACCGTTTATGGTCCGGCTGGTAGGCCGGATATGAGTATTTTTAAGATATTTTACTCGGCTTTTTCGGGTAGCGAATTTCCCCTTTATGGGGATGGTAATCAAAGGAGGTCATTTACATTCATAGGGGATGTCGTTGAGGGGACTATAAAGGCGTATGAGGTTATGAAAGGTTTTGAAGTTATAAACATAGGAAACCCCACGGATGAGGCCTTATTAAATGTTATAAACCATGTGGAAAGCCTTGTGGGGAATAAAGTAAAAATTAGGTTTTTGGAGTTTAATAAGGCGGATGTTATGGAAACAAAGGCAGACATTACAAAGGCAAGAAACCTGTTGAATTGGGAACCCAAAACGGATATTTATACGGGTTTAGAAATAACTTACAATTGGTTTAAGGAAAATTGGGATAGGATTAAGGAAATTTTTCCGGAAATGCCGAGGATATGATAAGGGTTATAGGTATTCCGTTTGAGACTTCGGAAAACTTTTTAAGGGGTGCGGCTTTGGGACCCTCGCATATTAGGTGGCACCTATGGGGAATAGATAGGTATAGTCCACATTTTAATGCTTTTATGCCCGAATACGAGGATTTTGGGGATATTTGGATCAACTTTGATTTAAGGGTTGAGGATAGGTTAAAGGAAATAAAGGAAAGGTTAAAGGGTCTGGTTGAAGGGAAGGTTTTATTCTTAGGTGGAGACCATACCATAAGTTTGATTACCGTTCCGGTTTTGGCTGAAAAATTTGGTGATTTTGCGATTTTACACCTTGACGCACATTTGGATAGATGGAACAATTTCGGTGGGAAGTATTCGCATGCCACGGTTATGAGAAGGCTTGAAGAAATGGGTTTTAAAGTGGGAACATTCGGATATAGGACTGTTGGAGAGGAAGAATACGAACCGGAATTTGGATGCAGGTTTGGTATTGAAGGCTTGGAAGAATTTGTAAATGAAAATAAGGTGATTTATCTATCCTTTGATTTTGACTTTTTTGACCCCTCGTTTTTCCCAGCGGTTAGTAATCCCGAACCAATGGGTTTTACATTTAGGGATTTCATTGGGATTTTAAGGAGTTTAAAGGGAAAGATTATAGGTGCGGAACTCTTGGAATATTTACCAACCTTGGATTATTCCCACCATTGCGGTACAATAGCCGCCATAGTTTTCAGGGAAGTTTTAACGGTTATGGGTTTATAGATAGGCCAAAAGGGTTTTTGGAAGACCCTCTTTAAGGATTTTCTCCTTGGTTTTATAGGAATCATAAGGTATCCTAAACCATTCAAAGATCATATCCTTTTTGTCAAATATCCCAAATGTTGCCAGCTTTATCCCATCCCTTGATTGACCAACGGAGCCGGGATTTATTATATACCTGGCATTATCAAATAGTTTCAACTTCATATATTCCGCGGATACATATCCCCCGTACAGCCTTGCGTTATACCTGCAAAAATATGAGGGTATATGCGTGTGGCCTAAGAAAATTATTTTTTCCCGAGAGTATTTAAAAACCTCTTCGGCATCCTTATAATCATATACATAGTGCCAGATGGGATTAACGGGGGAAGCGTGTATAAAAAGTATTTCATCATCCTTATGAGACGGGGATAAATTCTTTAAAAATTCCAAATTATCGGGTTTTATAACACTTTCCGTCCAAAGGCTACATTTTAAAGCCACATCGCTAAAATATTCCCTTTCGCCTTTATCTATTAGAGCCTTATCGTGGTTTCCCAAAAGGCACAAGCCGTTCAATCCCTTAATAATTTCTATAACCTCGTTCGGGTTTGGGCCGTAATCCACATAATCCCCCAAACACACAACTTTATCCCAAACTATGTTATTACTCTTTAAAAAATCAAAAACCGCATTTAAAGCCTCCAAATTGCCATGAATATCCGATAGTAAAAGGGTTTTCATCAGTATGGTATATCCTGCAATAATTTATCAACATTATCAACTTCATCAAGTTTTCCCAAACCGAAATATAAAACCCTCGCCTCTTCCAAGGCATCACGGGCTTCATAAGATTTTCCTATTTCTTTGTATGCTATACCCAAGTATTTCAGCAAATCCGCCCTCTCGGCATCCGTAAGGTTCTCCCTGCCGAGTTCCTTTTTTAATATACTTATGGCCTGTACAGGCTTTCCATCGTAAATTAGGGAAATCGCCAAAAACATTTTTGCCTTATTCACCTCCTCATAATTTGGGTACAAATCCACTATCTTACTAAATGTCTGTACGGCGTCATCCCACATTTTGTTTTTAAAGTATATCTGGCCTGCGGTAAATAGGGCTTCGGGTGCTTGTCTGTGCTTTGGAAATTCACTCCCCATTTTGTAATAAAACCTTGCCGCCAAAAGTTCCTTTTTCTCGTCCAAAAGTTTCCCTCCCCAATATATCAAAGCATCAGCCGCATCCTCACTGTTGGGGAACTCCCGTAAGAAATTCCACAGTTCAACCGTATCCTCCCTCGCTATAACATTATAAACCTGTTGTGCCCTCTGCCTTGCTATGGAATAGAGTTCGGAATACGGGTAATTCGTATATATCCTCCTCAGATAACCGAGGGCTGTTTTGTAATCCTTTTGAGAAAAGTATATTTCCGCAAGGGTATATAGCGCCCTTGGGGCTTCGGGATGTTGTGGAAACCTTTCAACAAACCATTCAAGCGTTTTTTTGGCCTCGTTTGTCTTGTTTTGTCCCAAGTATATCGTATATGTCCTATATGCGGCTTCGCCGGCCGTTGGTAGGTTTGCGTAATCCTGCATTACCTTTTGATAGTTTTGTAATGCCAAATCGTACATCCTCAAAGCCTCATAAGTGAAACCCCGATAATAGTATATCAGTACATCCGTTGGTGGATGGCCTGTTATCTGGATATTATCAAATATATTTTTTGCCCCTTCAATATCGCCAAGGTTAAAGGTTGCTATGCCCTCCGCTATTTGGGCGTGGGCCAATGGAACACCGTTTAGGAAGTCTTGGGCTTGTTTTGCGTGGGATAAGGCATCGGAAAACTTCTGAGCGTATAGGTTTGCCCAAGCCGCCCCAACCCTTGAAAGGGATTTTACAAGACCGTCTTGCCCCTCGTTTATATTCTTTGCGTATATTGATTCCGCCTGTAAAAAGTGCTTACCGTAAAGGTTTGCCTCACCCGCCGCCCATATTACCCACCCCATACCTATGTTCCAAGGCCTGTTGTAATAATCCGACAGGAAAATACTCCCATAGGACCGTGCACCCTCATCATCACCGGAATACAATAAGCCGAGAATATAATAAGTCCTAACCACATAGGAAACTTCGGGGGGAAACCCGGTGTATTCCACAACCTCCGAAAGGGCATTCACACCCTCTTTAAACAAGCCCACCCTAACCAAACCTACACCGTATTGTGCCATCTTGTTGTAATACTCGCCAAGTTCGGATTTACTTGACCCTTTGGAGAACCAACCTTTTTTCTCGGGTTTTTGGGGAACATTAAAAGAATTTACGAATTTTAGGGAGTCTTCAAACTTCAATTTGAAAATCTCATCCCAGCCGGGAAAGGAAGAAACCAAAGAGCCCATAGGTGGCATGTAAAAGTATAGCGGTCTTTCATATCCGGTTATCTGGAATTCAGCCTTGCCGGTTACGACCTCTTCTTCCTCAACCGCCTGATTTTCCCCCTGAAAAATCAAAACCCACAAAAGCATAATTGGGAATTATACCCCCGGTGTATTCTTTTTGCGTTAAATCTTTCACCTCACTACATCACCCCAGAACGGCTTCTGCTAACGGTTTATCCACCTTTTTATTCCTCCAACCTTAGAATTTTCGCCGATGAACCCGCGTTTTAAAAGGATTTTATTGAAGTTAAGCGGTGGAATATTGGCGGGAGAAATGGGTTTTGGTATTGACCCAAAGACTTTAAACAGGTTGGCGGATGAGATAGTGGAGGTTTATAATCGCGGTGTAGAAGTGGCCATTGTGGTCGGTGGTGGGAATATCCTAAGGGGTACCCAGAGTTCCCATTTGGGAATAGACAGGGTAACGGCCGATTATATGGGTATGCTTGCGACTATATTAAACGCATTGGCACTTCAAAGCGTTATTGAGCAAAGGGGCGTTCAAACGAGGGTGATGAGTGCTTTAACGGTTTCACAGGTTGCGGAACCCTATATAAGGAGAAGGGCGATAAGACACCTTGAAAAGGGGAGGATTGTAATATTTGCGGGTGGTACGGGTAATCCCTTCTTTTCAACGGATTCGGCCGCGGCTTTAAGGGCATCCGAAATAAATGCGGATGTTATATTAAAGGGTACAAGGGTTGATGGGGTATATACCGCCGATCCCGAAAAGGACCCAAACGCAAAGAGGTTAAACAAATTGACATATCAGGATTTTATCATTAACGATTTAAAGGTTTTGGATACATCCGCAATAGACATAGCAAGACAAACGGGAATTCCCATAATAGTGTTTAACATAACAAAACCCGGGCAATTGATAAAGGTTTTAACGGAAGAAGGCGTTGGCACATATATAGGATGATAATACCAATAAGTACTTGCGGTTGGTATAGTGCAACTTATGGGGAGGGATGGGGGTGTTGTATGGACTTCCAACCGCATTTAATGGATACATGCGGCGGAAAACTGTATGTTTTTTATCATTCCGCGTGTGAGGGAAAGGGTGTTTATATGAAGTTTTACGATGGTTTTTCTTGGAGTGATTATTTAAAAGTTTCCAGCACACATGGGAGCGAAAGCAACTTTTATTGCTGGGGTGATACGCTGATTTTAATGTATTACGGGTGGGGTGATTCGGTTATATATAGGGCAACCTCTTATGATGGGGGATTAACATGGATAAACGAGGTATTTGCCGACAGACCCTTATACAAAGAGGATGAGCCGTATGTTTATAAAATAGGCGATACGGTTTATTACACATACATTTACGAAATTGAGGGTAGTAAAATAAGGGTTAAAAGGGAATACCCAAGCGGTTTGGATAGTTTGATATTAAACTTTTCCTTACCCTTCGCATTACACAACGGAAAATTAATACACCTTGACACTTTAAGGTTTATATCCGCAACCGGTTGGAATGGAAACGGCGTATTTTTGATAAAAATCCATCCCGGTGGTTATGAAATTTTGGAATTGATAGATACATCGTATTATTCCGCAGACATTGAGGTTTTTGGTGATAGCGTTTTCGTTTTGGGCTCGGAGCCGGGGTTTGTGCGCTTGTGCTATTCTTATAACAGGGGTGAAACCTTTTTATGCGGGGATGTTGCCGCGGTTTCGGGTATAGTATCAAATGTTGAACTCGTACTAACCCCTCATGGGAAGTTTGCAATATGGTCGGATAGTTTAACAAAATTCTCAATAAAAATTTACAGGTCTTTGGATAACGAAAATTGGCAACCTTATGATAGCATATATTCAAGTGGAAACGAGAAGTTTCCCGTTGCCATATGGAACAATGGCTTAAACATTCTTTGGAGTAGCGATAGGAACGGGAAGTATGAGGTCTATTTTGCGATATTAGGAATAAACGGTGTGGATGAAAAGATCGGATGTGTTGATGAAGGAAGGTTTTATAATGTTTTGGGTAGGAGGGTTGATGAGAATTACAGGGGTATTGTATTTGAGGTTAAGTGTAAATCCGTAAAAAAACATATTCGGCGGTAGAATTTCGGGTTATGAGGTTTAAAGGGCTAAGGGATCAATGGGTTAAAAAATACGACGCTTATATATCTTGGAAGCCCGAGTTTATACATATATCTGATGTTAGATATATCTCGGGTTTTACGGGTTCAACGGCCATCTTTATGCAAACAAAGAAGAAAAATTATTTGATCGTGGATTTCAGGTATAAGGAACAGTCAAGGAAAGAGGTTCTTGAAGGTGTTGAAGTTATTGATATACCGTACGAAAAAACATCCTTTGAGGTTCTTGCCGAAATCTTAAAAAAGCACGGGATAAGAAAGGTGGGGGTTGAGGGATATACCCCCGTAGGGTATATAAAGGCGGTTAAAAAGTATGTTAAAGGCGTTAGGTTTTACCCCGTAGGGGGTTTTATATCAAAACTCAGGGCGATAAAGACCAAGGAAGAGATTGAAACCATAAAAAAAGCCCAAGAAATAACCGATAAACTCTTTGAATGGGTTTTAAACAATGTTAAACCGGGGAAGCAAACCGAAAAGGAATTGGCCTTTGAAATGGAGAGGTGGGCTAAGACAAACGGGGCGGATGGCATGTCCTTTGAACCAATAGTTGCGGGTGGTGAAAGGTCTTCAATGCCCCATGCGAGGTCTACGGATAATTTAATACCGGAAAAGGGGGTATTACTGTTGGATTTTGGCGTTAGGTACAAAGGTTATTGTTCGGATATGACGAGGACCGTATGGATAGGTAGCAATGTTGATGGGGAGTTCTTAAAGGCTTATAGGATAGTTTTGGAAGCACAGGAAAGGGCTATAAACTCTTTGAGGTTTAAAGGGACGAAGAAGGCAAAGGATATAGATAAGGTTGCAAGGGATTACATAGATAACACGGAGTTTAAGGGAACATTTGGGCACGGCCTTGGGCATGGGGTTGGTTTGGATATACACGAATATCCGGCCTTATCGCCCAAATCAAAGGATGTTTTGAGGGGTGGGGAGGTTGTTACGGTTGAACCCGGTATATATGTTGAGGGGAAGTTTGGTATAAGGATAGAGGATATGGTTGTTGCCGGTAAGGGCGAAAACCTAACGGGCTCAACAAAAGAGTTGATAAAACTATGACGGGATTTGTGGTTTATAAAAAGGGCCCCCATTTGGGTGTTGAGGTTAACGGCAAGGTGTATTTATCAATTCCAAAGAGTAAGTTAAAGGGAAATGTGTTCGTCGGTGATTTCGTTGAGGGTGAGGTTATAGACGACCAGCACTTCCGTATAGATGATGTTGTTGATAGAAAAAACCTTTTACCAAGGCCAAAGGTTGCAAATGTTGATAAGGTTTTGGTTGTGTTTTCCTTTAAAAAGCCCGATTTAGACCCCTTGCACCTTGACGGTATATTGGCGGTTTTGGAGAAAGAGGGAATAGAACCCTTAATAGTTTTAAACAAAAGGGATTTGGTGGGTGAGGATGAGGTCAAGTATTGGGTGGATATATACAGGGGTGCCGGATACGAGGTAATAACATCATCAACAATAACCGGAGAAGGTCTTGAAGAGATAAGAGCCAAGATAAAGGGACAATTGACGGTTTTAGCGGGTCCTTCTGGGAGTGGGAAGACGAGTATAATAAACTCCTTTATGCCGGATTTAAAGTTAAAGGTTCAAGAGGTTGGAAAGTATGGGAAGGGCAGACATACCACAACGGATATTACATTGGTTAAAAACCCGGATGGTGGTTATATTTGTGATACGCCGGGTTTTGCAAAGTTTTATATTGAGGAGTTTGTTGATTACGATGAATTGCCGAGGTTATACAGGGAATTTAACCGATTTACCTGTAAGTTTTCGGATTGCACCCATACGGGTGAGCCCGGATGCGGTGTTGTAGGGAATATCCATCCAGAAAGGTATAAAACCTATATGATTTTACTCAACAGGTTAAAAAATGTACCTCGTAAGCGAAAATAGGCTTAAAAGGATGAAGGAAGTTTTATCAAAGAGGCAGAAGGATTTAAGGGTTTTTGTTGAGGAGGTTAAAAACGAACACAACTTTTCGGCAATTATAAGAACCTGCGATGCCGTAGGGGTTTTGTATATTCATTACTTTTACAGGGGGGAGGAATTGCCCATAAATAGGGGTATATCCCTCGGTTCGGAGAAATGGGTTTTTTTATGCAGGGAGGATAACCCCATTGAGGGTTTAAAGAGGCTTAAAAAGGAGGGCTATAAGATTTTTGCAACCTACATATCGCCCAAGAGTAAGAGTTTTTTAGATGTGGATTATACAAAGCCTTCGGTTATAGTTTTGGGAAATGAATATTTTGGGGTTTCGGAAGATGTTTTAAAAGTTGCGGATGAACACATAATGATTCCAATGGTTGGTATGACCCAAAGTTTAAATGTATCAGTTGCAAACGCCGTTATCCTATACGAGGCTTTTAAACAGAGGTTAAAGGCGGGAATGTACGATAAACCCACATTAACCGACGAGGAGTTTAAAGAAATATTAAAACTCTGGGCTTACGATAGGATTATCAATACCACCATAGAATAAGGGGTTATGGAGGAGTTTTTAAAGGAACTGAAATGGAGGGGTGTTTTATACGATTTTACGGAGGGCCTTGAAGAATTAAGGGGTAGTGTGGTTGGGTATATAGGATTTGACCCAACCGCTCCAAGCCTTCATGTGGGTTCATTACTCCCGTTAATAACCCTTTCAAGGTTTCAGAGGTTTGGAAATAAACCGATAGCGGTTTTGGGTGGGGGAACGGGTTTAATAGGGGATCCGAGCGGTAAAACAAAGGAAAGACCCCTTTTAAGTAAAGAGGAAATAGAAAGGAACATAGAGGGTATAAGGAAGCAGATTGAAAAGTTTTTGGATTTTGAGAGTAAAACCAACCCCGCAAAACTCGTTAATAACTACGAGTGGCTTGGAGAATTAAAACTCATAGACTTTTTGAGGGATATAGGTAAGCATTTCACCGTGAATTATATGCTTCAAAAGGAATCGGTGAAAACGAGGCTTGAAAGGGATGAAGGCCTATCATTTACGGAATTCTCCTACATGCTCTTACAGGCTTATGACTTTTATGTTCTTTATGAAAGAGAAAACTGCGTTTTGCAGATGGGTGGAAGCGATCAATGGGGAAATATAACGGCGGGTATTGAGATGATAAGGAAGTTAAGGGGTAAAAAGGCCTATGGCTTGGTTTTCCCTTTGATAACAACCTCTTCCGGTGTTAAATTTGGCAAAACAGAGGAAGGAACCGTTTGGCTTGACCCAAACCTAACATCACCCTTTAAGTTTTACCAGTTTTGGATAAACACCGATGACAGGGATGTTATAAGGTATTTGAAATACTTTACATTTTTGGGTATGGATGAGATAAAGGCCTTGGAGGAATCTTTAAAGGAAAGTCCGGAGAAAAGGGAACCGCACAGGGTTTTGGCAAAAGAAATGACGAGGTTGGTTCATGGTGGGGATGGATTACTCAGGGCGGAAAGGGCTACAAGGGTTTTGTTCGGTGAGGAGATAACGGATATAACGGCAGGCGAACTATTAGACATATTCTCGGATGTCCCATCAAAGGAAATTCCAAAGGAAAGGTTTGAAGGTGATGGCTATTCCTTCGTTGAACTGTTGGTGGATGCGGGGGTTGTAAATTCCAAGAGTGAGGCGAGAAAACTCATATCCAGCGGGGGCACTTATATAAACAACCGCAGGATAAACGACATTTCTTATAAAGTGGGTTTAAAGGATGCGATTGAAGGTAAGGTTATAGTTTTGAGAAAGGGTAAGAAAAACTACTTTTTGGTGAGGATAGTATGAAGGGGATAAAGTTTTATAAGGATGTGGATTTTAAGGATACGGAAGTTGGGAGGATACCGAGGGGGTGGGAAATAGAAAAATTGACGGATTTGGCCGATTTGGAAAGGGGCAAAGAGGTGGGTTCCAAAAATTATAACAGGAAAGGGGAAGGTGTAAGATTTATAAGGGTGGTTGATCTTTCGGGTGCCCGTGATGATATGGTTTTTACAACTTCAAAGGATGTAAAGACATGCCGGAAAGATGACATTTTAATAACCCTTGACGGGAGCGTTGGAATTGTGCGTATGGGATTTGAAGGGGCTTATTCCTCAGGTATAAGGAAGGTTGTAATAAGGGATAGTGGGAGGGTTTTAAGGGATTTCCTATTCTTCGCTTTACAAGGGGATTTCGTTCAGAGGATTATAAAATCATATTCCCGTGGAACCACAATTCAGCATGCCGGTGAATCCGTTAAACATATCTTTATTCCCCTCCCTCCTCTTGAAGAACAGAAGGCAATAGCAGGCGTGTTAAAGGACTTTGGCGACCTTATTGATATTATAGACAAGCAGATAGAGGTTCTTAAAAGGATAAAGAAGGGGATGATGGATTTTTATTTCACCCGTGGGGTTTTCGGGCATAAGGATTTTGTTTATGTGGAGGAGTTGGGACACGAGATACCGAGGGGGTGGGATGTGAAAAGGTTGGGGGAGGTAGTGGAAATAAAAAACGGAAAATCAGATGTAAAGGATGCGGTTCCGGATGGATTATATCCGTTCTTTGATCGTTCAAGCGTGGTAAAAAGGAGTAATAAATACCTTTTTGATACGGAAGCCGTAATAATACCGGGTGAAGGGTATAAATTTATGCCGAAGTATTACAAGGGCAAATTTGATTTACATCAAAGGGCTTATGCTCTATTTAACTTTGATATTTCAACTTATGCCCTATATGTCTTTTACGCCTTACAGTGGGATAAAATTCAAAATATTCTAATACGCCGAGCGGTTGGATTTACGGCCTTATCATTAAGAAAACCTATTATTCAAAACCTCTCCATCCCCCTCCCCCCTCTTTCCGAACAAAGGGCAATAGCATACAGGTTAAAGGC